>PTLB01000025.1 GCA_002938255.1 Alphaproteobacteria bacterium MarineAlpha5_Bin3
ATTAAAGAAGGTAATTGTTTACCTTTAAAAAACATTCCAATAGGAACAAGTGTTCATAATATTGAGCTTAAAGTAGGAGCTGGTGGTCAATTAGCAAGGTCGGCCGGGTCTTCGGTGAAGATAGTTGCTAAAGAAGATTTGTATGTCCAGGCAAGACTTTCTTCTGGAGAAATCAGATTAATTAATAAAAACTGTCTGGCAACAGTAGGCGTTGTTTCAAATGCGGATAACAAAAATATTAAACTTGGTAAAGCAGGAAGAAAAAGATATCTTGGTTTTAGGCCTAAAGTTAGAGGTGTTGTAATGAATCCAGTCGACCACCCTCATGGTGGAGGTGAAGGAAGAACTTCTGGCGGACGTCACCCTGTAACTCCTTGGGGAAAAGCAACAAAAGGAAAAAAAACGCGCACTAACAAAAAAACAAATGTGTTTATACTTAAAAGAAGGAAAAAATAATGGCTAGATCAGTTTGGAAAGGACCTTTTGTAGATATTACTCTGATTAAGAAGGCAGAGAAGGTGTCAGAATCTGGTCGTAAAGAAGTAATTAAAACATGGTCGCGTCGATCAACCATACTCCCTCAGTTTGTTGGATTAACATTTGGTGTTTATAATGGAAAAAAATTTATTCCAGTTTCAGTCAGTGAGAATATGGTGGGCCACAAGCTAGGGGAGTTTTCACCAACTCGTACATTTAAAGGTCACACTACAGCTGACAAAAAAGTAAGCAAATAATTTATGGATAATAAAATGATAGCTATCGCCAAAGACAATACTATAAGAGTTAGCTCTCTTAAATTAGCAAATGTTGTACGTTCAATTGTTAATTTAAAAGCAAGCAAAGCTGTTAATCAATTAAAATTTTCTCAAAAAAGAATATCATTAAATGTTCTAAAAGTTTTGAATGCAGCAATAGCAAATGCCGAAAACAATAAACAACTTGATATTGATAATTTGTTTGTCAAAGAAGCTTATGTTGGTAAAAGTTTACACATGAAGAGATTTAGGCCGCGAGCTAAGGGTAGGGCATCATCAATCATTAAACCATTTAGTAAACTTACAGTTATAGTTGAAGAGAGAAAAGAAATATCAAACAAAGAAGAAAGTAAATAATTTTATGGGACAAAAAGTAAATCCAAACGGTATAAGACTTGGTATCAATAAAACATGGTCTTCACGATGGTTTTCCAAAACAAATTATACAAAACTTTTACATGAAGATTTAAATATAAAAAAATACGTGGAAGCAAAGCTTAAATCCGCAAGCATTTCAAAGATTATAATTGAAAGAGCTGCTAAGAAATTACGATTAACAATTTTTAGTTCAAGGCCAGGTATAATAATTGGAAAAAAAGGCTCTGATATTGAAAATCTAAAAAACGTACTTACAAAAATGTCAAATTTACAGGTTTTTATAGATATTAAGGAAGTGCGTAAACCTGAAGTCGATGCAAAATTAGTAGCTGAAAATATTGCTGTTCAACTTGAGAAACGAATATCATTTAGAAGAGCTATGAAAAAAGCTATACAATCCTCAATGCGTTTAGGTGCAAAAGGAATCAAAATAGTCTGTAGCGGAAGATTGGGTGGATCAGAAATTGCAAGAACTGAAAAATATCATGAAGGTAGTGTTCCTCTTCATACCTTAAGGAGTGATATAGACTATGCAACTGCAAAGGCTGAAACAACGTATGGAATTTGTGGAATTAAAGTTTGGATTAATAAAGGTGAGATTCTAATTAAAGATCCTTATGGTAGTGAAAAAAACCAAGTAGAGCAAGGTAGTGTACGATAATGAATATGCTATCCCCTAAGAAAACTAAGTTTAGAAAACAATTTAAAGGTAGAATCCATGGAAATGCTAAGGGAAACTTTGAGCTTAATTATGGCAACTTTGGATTAAAGGCAATGGAACCTGAGAGAGTTACTGCACGACAAATTGAATCAGCAAGGAAGGCTATTACACGTTCTTTAAAACGTACTGGTAGAATGTGGATTAGAATATTCCCTAATGTTCCTGTATCTAAAAAACCTGCAGAAGTAAGAATGGGTAAAGGTAAGGGGGCAAATGAGTATTGGGCTTGTAAGGTTAAACCAGGAAGAGTAATGTTTGAGGTAGACGGTGTTGACATTAAAGATGCTAAAAAAGCTATGGCTCTTGCTGCAGCAAAACTTCCAATTAAATGTAAATTTGTAGAAAGAAATATATAATGAATTCATCTAAAAAAATTATTGATAATAAAAAAATTAGAACTGAGATCAATGATTTTAAAAAGTCTCTTTTGAATTTTAGATTCCAAAAGACTACAGGTCAATTAGAAAAAACTTCAGAGATCCGAAAAGTTAGAAAAAATATTGCTAGATTAAAAACACGTATTAATAATCAAAAAGGCGGAACTGATGTCTAAAAGAATTTTATCTGGAGTGGTTGTTTCTTCAAATAGTAACAAAACAATAGTAGTTGAAGTGACAAGAAGAGTAAAACATAAATTGTACAAAAAAATTATTAAAAGAGCAAAAAAATATCATGCTCACGATGAAAATAATTCTTATAAAAAAGGAGATACAGTTACAATTCAAGAAACAAAACCTATTTCAAAATTAAAATCATGGATTGCTCAAGAAATAGCTGTGGGAGGAGATAAATAATATGATCCAAATGCAATCAAATTTACTTGTAGCTGACAATTCAGGGGCTAGAAAAATTCAGTGCATCAAGGTGCTAGGAGGATCAAAAAGACGTTTTGCTTCAATTGGTGATATCATAGTGGTATCTGTTAAAGATGCTATACCAAGAGGAAAAGTAAAAAAAGGCGAGGTATTCAAAGCTGTTATAGTTAGAACAAAAAAAAATTTTAGTAGAGCTGATGGAACTAGTATTAGATTTGATAAAAATGCCGCAGTACTTTTAGACAAGCAGGAAGAACCAATAGCAACAAGAATTTTTGGACCTGTAACAAGAGAATTGAGAACAAAAAAATTTATGAAAATAATTAGTTTAGCTCCAGAGGTGCTTTAATGAATAATATTAAATTAAAAAAAGGTGATGAAGTTATTGTTCTTACAGGTAAGGATAAAGGTAAAATTGGAAAAATAGTTTTGGTTAAGAAGCAAGTCAATAAGGCAGTTGTTGCTGGTATAAATAAAGTTAAAAAACATCAAAAACCAGATAATAATCAAGCTGGCGGAATTATAGAAAAAGAAATGCCAATAAATTTTTCAAACTTGGCATACTATGATTCTATATCAAAAAAAGGTGTTAAACTTGGTTATAAATTTAATGAAAAAAAAGAAAAAGTTCGAATTATTAGAAATTCAGGAAAAGAAATATGAATATGTCAAGATTATCAGAAGATTATAAAAACACTATAAAGAATAAAATGATGGAAAAATTTCATTACAGAAATATGTATCAAATTCCAAAAATATCAAAAATAGTTTTGAATATGGGTATTGGAGAAGCAAAAGAAGATGAAAAAATTCTAGATAGAGCTCAAGAGGAACTGGCACTTATTTCTGGACAAAGAGCTGTGAAAACAAGAGCAAAAAAAGCAATTGCAAACTTTAAAATTCGTGAAGGAATGCCATTGGGTGTTTCCGTAACACTTCGAAACAAAATCATGTATGAATTTTTGGATAGGCTAATCAATATAGCAATTCCAAGAATCCGTGATTTTAGAGGTCTAAATCCTAAAAGCTTTGATGGAAATGGTAACTATACATTAGGTTTAAAAGAGCAAATTATTTTTCCTGAAATTAATTATGATAAAATTGATAAAATTCGAGGATTAGATATTACAATATGCACTACTTCTTCTAGTAATGCAGAAGCATTAGAACTGTTAAAAAACTTTAATATGCCTTTTTGGGCATTAGAAACAAATTAGGTAGATTATGGCTAAGCAAAGTTCAATTCAAAAAAATTTAAATAGAAAAAAAATTGTATCTAAATTTAAAAATAGACGTCATGCATTAAAGAAAAAAATTATGCAAAAGAATTTATCAATGGAAGAACGATTTAAATTACAAACAAAATTAAACGATCTTCCTAGAGATAGTGCAAAAGCAAGAGTTCGCAATCGATGTGAGCTAACGGGTCGCAGTAGAGGAACATATAGAAAATTTGGCCTTTCAAGAATTAAACTAAGAGAATTATCAATGGCTGGCTTACTGCCAGGTGTTGTTAAGTCGAGTTGGTAAGGAGAGAAGATTATGTCATTTAATGACTCATTATCGGATATGTTGGCAAGAATTAAAAATGCACACAAAGCAAATAAAACATTTGCTTCTTGCTATAAATCTAAACTTAATTCAAATGTTTTGACTGTACTAAAAGACGAAGGATATATAAGAGATTTTCAAGATGTAGAATTGCGAAAGGGTATAAGCAATATTAAAATTGATTTGAAGTATTATAATGGAATACCTGTTATAAGAAAAATTAAAAGAGTATCAAAACCAGGTATTCGTATTTATTCAAAAATTAATGATTTGCCAAAGCCATATGGAGGATTGGGTATATCAATTTTATCAACTCCAAAAGGAGTGATGTCTGATAAAAAAGCTAGAGATAATAATGTTGGTGGCGAAATATTGTGTGAGGTATTTTAATTCATGTCAAGAATAGCAAAAAATAGTATTAAAATTCCTAATGATACAACATGCAAATTTGAAAATAGTGTGTTTTTTGCAAAAGGAAAACTAGGTGAAATGTCTATGATCGTTAACTCTCTTTTTAATGTAAATTTAAAAGATGGTGAGATTCATGTGTTACCCAAGAATGAAAAAGACAAGTCTAACCCAATTTGGGGAACAACGAGGGCACTTGTTTCTAACGTTGTCATAGGAGTGACCGAGGGTTTTTCAAAAACATTAGAATTAAATGGGACTGGATATAGAGCTTCTATCTCTGGATCTAAATTAAAATTACAATTAGGTTATAGTCATGACGTAAATTTTGAAGTTCCTAAAGAAGTAAAAGTCGAATGCCCCAAACAAAATATTATTAAATTAAGTGGATCCAATAAAGAAATTTTAGGAGCTGTTGCAGCTAATATTCGATCGTTTAGGAAGCCTGAACCTTTTAAGGGTAAGGGCATCAAATATGTAAATGAATTTATTTTTAGAAAAGAAGGTAAGAAGAAATAAATTATGAAAAATTCTACTAGACAAAATAGAACTAGATTTAAGTTAAAAAAAGTAACAGATAGGAAAAGATTGTCGATATTTAAATCTAACAATCATATCTATGCTCAAATAATAAATGATGAAAAAGGAGTTACTTTGGCTAGTGCTTCATCCTTAGAAAAATCTATACGCACAGAAAATAAAACTAAAAAAGAATTAGCTGAAAGAATTGGAAAAGAAATTGCAAAACGTTCGATTGAAAATGGAATTAAAGAAGTTGCTTTCGATAAAGGTAAATATAAATATCATGGCATCATTAAAATATTAGCTGAAGCTGCAAGAGCAGAAGGGTTAAACTTTTAGAGGATTATATGTTTGAGAATGAAAACAAAGAATTTAGTGAACATTTAGTGACAATAAATCGTGTAGCAAAAGTCGTTAAAGGTGGCCGTCGTTTTGGTTTTGCAGCTATAATGATTGTTGGAGATAATAAAGGACGTGTTGGATATGGAACCGGAAAAGCAAAAGAAGTTCCTGAAGCTGTTCGCAAAGCAACTGAGGATGCTAAAACTAAAATGGTCCGAGTTCATCTAAAAGATAATCGAACATTGCATCATGATGTTGTAGGTCGTTTTGGAGCAGGTAAAGTTATTTTGCGTTCAGCCGCACCTGGGACAGGTATAATTGCTGGAGGACCAATGAGAGCGTTATTTGAATCCCTTGGCATTAAAGATGTTGTTGCAAAATCTACTGGAAGTTCCAATCCACATAATATGATTAAAGCTACATTGGATGCATTTAAAAGATCAGAATCTCCGAAAAGTGTTGCGGCAAAAAGATCAAAAAAAATTTCAGATATAATAAAAGTTAAGGAATAAAATTATAATGAAAATTAATGAACTAAAATCAACTCTTACTTCAAATACAAAAAGAAAAAGAGTAGGCAGGGGATCAGGATCTGGTTTAGGTAAAACAGCCGGACGAGGATATAACGGGCAAAAATCAAGATCAGGCGTTGCAATCAAAGGTTTTGAAGGTGGGCAAATGCCTTTATACAGAAGACTTCCAAAAAGAGGATTTAAAAATATATTTTCAAAAAAAATACAATCTATAAATTTTAATCAAATTAAGCATATTGTTAAAAAGTATAAAATTGATACTGATGAGATTAAAGAAACTATTCTTTTTGAAAAAAAGATATTCAATAAGTCAAAGGGTTTATTAAAACTTTTAGATGTAGGGGAATTATCTTACCCTATTATAATTGAAGTTTCGTATGCATCAAAAAAAGCAATTAAAAAAGTTGAAAAAATTGGTGGAAAAGTAAACTTGATAAAGGTTTTATAATTTTATTATGGCTTCTGTTGCTGAAAAATTAGCTAATAATTTAAACTTTAGTGCGCTTGGCAAAGCTACAGAGTTGCGTAATAGACTTTTGTTTACGTTAGGGGCACTTGTTATTTTTCGTTTAGGAACTTTTTTACCAATTCCAGGTATCAATCCGATTGCTTTACAACAATTTTTTGAGCAGCAATCTTCTGGTATTTTGGGAATTTTTGATACTTTTTCTGGAGGTGCATTGGGAAGAATGGGTATCTTTGCTTTAGGTGTTATGCCCTATATCTCAGCGTCTATTATAATGACATTAATGCAATCAAGTATACCACATCTTAAAGCTCTCAAAGAACAGGGTTCTAAAGGTAGAAGAAAAATAATTCAATATTCTCGTTATATTACTGTCCTTATCTCTGCATTACAGGGTTATGGCGTATCTATAGGTTTAGAGTCCATGCAAACAGCTTATGGGAATATAGTAATTGAGCCAGGTATGTTTTTTAAAATTACAACTGTTATAACATTAGTTGGTGGAACAATTTTCTTAATGTGGCTTGGAGAACAAATTACCTCAAGGGGAGTAGGTAATGGAATTTCTTTAATTATAACCGCAGGTATAGTTGCAAATTTACCTGCTGCTTTGGTTAGCACTTTACAACTTGGAAGAACCGGAGAATTAAGTGCAGCATTCATTCTTTCAATTTTGATTTTAATTTTAGGATTAATAATATTTATAGTTTTTATTGAAAAAGCTCAAAGAAGATTAATGGTTCAGTATCCAAAAAGACAAGTTGGAAATAAAGTATATGGGGGACAAAGTTCTCATTTACCATTAAAAATCAATACAGCTGGAGTCATCCCAGTTATTTTTGCATCTGCTATTTTACTTTTACCAAATACAATGTCTGGTTTTGGAGCAGGATCTTCAAGCGAAATATTTTTAATCATTTCAAGTTATCTTGGTAGAGGGCAGCCTCTTTACCTTGCTTTATTTGCTTCCATGATAATGTTTTTTGCATTTTTTTATACAGGAATAGTTTTCAATCCTGATGAACAGGCAGAAAATCTTAGAAAATATGGTGGTTTTATTCCAGGAATCCGACCAGGTGAAAATACCTCCATTTATATTGATTATGTTTTAACTCGTTTAACTACTGTAGGAGCAATATATATAGCTTTAGTGGCTTTACTTCCTGAATTTTTACTTTCCAAAACATCTATCCCCTTTTATTTAGGAGGCGCAAGTTTGTTAATCGTTGTTGTTGTAATGATTGATTTTATTACACAGATTCAATCACACCTTTTTCAGCATCAATATGAGGGACTGTTAAAAAAAACAAAATTAAAAGGCAGGATAAAAATAAGCGGGGCTTAAGTTAATGATAATAATTTTTTTTGGTCCACCGGGAGCAGGAAAAGGAACCCAAGCATCTCTGACTGCAAAAACACTAAAGATTCCACATCTATCTACAGGAGATATATTAAGGGATAAACTTTTAGATCAGGATACTCTCTCTATCAAATTAAAGAAGCTTATGGATAGTGGAAATTTAGTTTCTGATGACATTCTTAATGAAATTATTGCTAATCGTTTAAAGCTACCTGATTGTCAGGGTGGTTTTGTATTGGATGGGTATCCACGGACTATGTCTCAGAAAATCTTTTTAATTGATTTTTTAGAGTCCCATGATTTATCGATTTCAAAGATTATTGATTTAGTTATTGATGAAAAAATTATCATATACCGTATTAAATCAAGGTCTAATATTGAAAATAGATTAGATGATAGAGAAGAGATAATTAAAACACGAATGGTGAAATATATTGAAGAAACAAAACCTTTATTTAAATATTTTAGATCCAAATATCCTAATGATTATCATATTATAGATGGGGATCAAGATATTGAAAAAATTCAAGATGATATATTAAAAATAGTTAAAAATGAGGATTTCCAGCCATAAATTCATGTTTCTTGCCTTGACTTATATAGTTATTATCATGTATTCACCCTCATTCATTTTAATTTAATACTGTAGGTAATTTATTACATGGCTCGCATCTCTGGCGTCAACATTCCAACTAACAAAAGAATCCATGTTGCACTAACCTACATATTTGGAATAGGGCCAAAGATTGCTGAAAATATATGTACAGAAGCATCAATTGATATCAGTAAAAGAGTGAATCAGTTAAATGATGATGAGGTTAATAAGATTAGAAAAATAATTGAAACACAGCATTCTGTTGAAGGCGACCTGCGTAGAACAATTTCCATGAACATCAAGAGATTAACTGATTTAGGTTGTTATAGGGGTTTGCGTCATAGAAAAAAACTTCCAGTTCGAGGTCAAAGAACACATACAAATGCAAGAACTAGAAAAGGTAAGGCAGTTGCGATTGCTGGAAAGAAAAAAGTAACCAAAGGTTAATACATGGCTGAAAAGAAAAAAACTAAAACTAAAATAAAAAAAAAGGTAACAAGTGGGGTTGCTCATGTTGTTTCATCGTTTAATAATACAATTATTACAATTACCGATGAAAATGGAAATACACTTGCTTGGTCATCTGCAGGCCAAAAAGGTTTTAAAGGCTCAAGAAAATCAACTCCTTTTGCAGCTCAAGTTGCAGCTGAGGATGTTGGCACAAAGGCAAAAGAGTATGGACTAAAGTCATTGAGAATTGAGGTATCGGGACCTGGATCTGGTAGAGAATCTGCACTTAGATCTCTTCAAACTATTGGATATATCATAACTTCAATAAAAGATGTGACTCCAATTCCTCATAACGGATGTAGACCAAGAAAAAGAAGACGAGTTTAAATTATATAATACAAGGAGTATCGAGTGTTACAAAAAAATTGGATGGATTTAATTAAACCAAATAAAATGGATGTTAATGTTCAGGAAAATGACGGGCGTTTTGGAATTTTAACAGCTGAGCCACTAGAAAGAGGTTTTGGGCTAACATTAGGAAATTCTCTAAGAAGAATTTTATTATCATCTCTTCAAGGAGCAGCAATTACATCTATAAAAATTAAAGGTATAGTGCATGAATTTTCAACAATACCTGGTGTAAAAGAAGATTTGACTGACATCCTTTTAAATTTGAAAGCAGTAGGAATTAAAGTTCATTCTCCTGGGTTAAGAAAAATGTACATTAAAACTAAAGGTTCTGGTGAAGTTAGAGCCGGTAATTTTGAGACAGATTCAGAAACAGAAATAATGAATCCCGATCAAATTATCATGACCCTCGATAGCAATGCAGATGTAGAGCTTGAGGCTAATGTTGATACAGGCAAAGGATACCTTTCTGCAGAAGTAGCTGAGGACGATAACAAAATAATCGGTGAAATTAAATTGGATGCAATGTTCAGTCCTATTATCAGAGCTTCTTATAAAGTTGAAAATAGTCGGGTTGGTCAAGTAACAGATTTTGATAAATTGATACTTGAAGTTGAAACAAATGGGGCAGTATCTCCGGATGATGCCATTGCTTTGGCATCAAGAATATTACAAGATCAATTACAGCCATTTATTAATTTTGATGAACCTGAAATAGAGCAAGATGTAAGCTCTCATGATAAATTATCATTTAATCCTAATTTACTTAAAAAAGTTGAAGAATTGGAACTTTCAGTCCGTTCTGCAAATTGTTTAAAAAATGATAATATAATTTATATTGGCGATCTTGTGCAGAAATCAGAGTCTGAAATGCTTAGAACACCAAATTTTGGGAGAAAATCACTTAATGAAATAAAAGAAGTATTGCAACAAATGGAACTAGGATTGGGTATTTCTGTACCAGATTGGCCACCAGAGAATATTGAAGAATTAGCAAAAAAATTTGAGGATCCATTTAACAAATAACTGTAATGAAACATAATATTACACAAAAAAAGTTAAATAGAACTACTTCACATAGAAAAGCTTTATTAATGAATTTATCCAATGCCTTGATAAAACATGAGCAAATTACAACAACTCTCCCTAAAGCAAAAGTGCTAAGGCCATTTGTTGAAAAAATTATTACTCTTGGGAAAAATGGAGATTTAAAATCCAGAAGAAAAGCTATTTCTATCTTGCAGGATGATAAAAATATAAAAAAAATATTTGATATAATTGCTGATCGTTATAAAGAAAGATCGGGAGGATACACACGAATTGTTAAAATTGGCAACCGCTTTGGTGACAATGCACCTACAGCAATAATTGAACTTGTTGATCGCGATGAACAGGTTAAGGGTAAGGACAGCGGCCCAGTTATTGAGAAGAAAATTTCTTCAGAAGAAGAAGGAAATTAATCTATCATTTTGATTAACTTTTTTTGGGTTGCAGCAGGAGGTGCCTTAGGTGCTAGTTTAAGATTTATTTCATCGAGTTTTTTTAATTTATTCTATCCTAACCTTCCAATTGGAACGTTTTTCATTAACGTTCTAGGGTCCTTCATTGTCGGATTACTAATCAATACTTTAGAAATGAGAAATTATTCAGAAATTTTTATTAAATATTTTTTAATTATTGGTGTTTTAGGCTCGTATACAACTTTTTCGTCCTTTTCCTATGAAGTGATTGAATTATATAATAACAAAAAATTATTATTATCTATTATTTATATATTGGCCTCAGTATTTTCTTGTATTGTTGCTGCTTACGCTGGGTATAGTATAAATAAAGTATAGTTTTGAAAAAATTATTTATTGTAAATTCTGATTATCATGAGACTCGAATTGACAGATGGCTAAAAAATAATTTTTCAACGTTAAATCAAAGTTTTATTGAAAAAAACTTACGTAAAGGAAATATCAAAGTTAATGATTCTAAAGTTTTAGCAAGGTATAAATTACATCATAAAGACAAAATTATTATATTTAATTACTCAGGAGAAACTTATAGCCATGTTGCTAAACTAAGTAACAAAACAATTATACCTAGTAAATATTTAGAATTATTTAAATCATCAATTCTTTTTGAACATAAAGATTTTTTGATTTTAGATAAATGGACAGGTATTGCAACTCAAGAAGGCAGTAAAATTAATATTTCCATTGATAATATAATTAAACATATTTCTGATAAATATAATCTAGTTCATCGTCTAGACCGCGAAACATCAGGTTTATTAATCATTGCTAAAAATCGTCAATCCACCAAATTTTTTGGCAAACTATTTAAAGAACATAAAATTAGTAAAGTATATCTTGCAATATGTCACGGGCATCCAAAGAATCCAGAATCAGAAATTAACCTTTCAATTGCTGCGAAGAACAAAAATAACAAGAAATCAAATTCTATTACTCGTTACAAAGTTTTGCAAACAAAAAATAA
>PTLB01000026.1 GCA_002938255.1 Alphaproteobacteria bacterium MarineAlpha5_Bin3
TAAGTAAAAATCCTTTAAAAATTCTGAATAATAAAATTCCAACTTTTATTGACGACAAAAATGCACGTATAATAGAAACTGAAATTAAATTATCTAAACTTAAACAATCTGTTAAATTATTTAATATATATTTGCCTAATGGAAATCCTATTGAAACAGACAAATTTGATTATAAAATTAAATGGATGAAAAAATTTAATGATTATATTCTAGATCTTTACAATAAAAACAGGCCAATTATTATTGGAGGAGACTTTAATGTAATACCAACAGATGAAGATGTTTATTCTCCAGAAAATTACAAAAACGATGCATGCGCACATCCAAGAACGCGTGAACAATATAGAATATTAATAAATTCGGGATTTACCGATACTGTTAAATTTTTTATTAAAGGAAGAACTAATTGGACATTCTGGGGTTATAGAGGCGGTGGTTGGCAAAAAGGTAATGGCCTTAGGATTGATCATTTTTTAACATCACCGGAAATAACAGACTTAATTCAATCAGTAAAAATAGATAGGAATCCAAGAGGTTGGGAAAAAGCTTCGGATCATACTCCGGTAATTTTAGAAATAAATGATTAGAATTTAGATATCAGCATAAGTATGCGTTTCATTTTTGGCACCTGGCTGTGTTACTGCTCCTTTGTAAGCGGGACCAACAGTCTGTGCGTATTTCCAAATTGAACCAGAATTGTGATTAGTTTGACGTGGTTTCCATTCTTTTTTTCTCTTTTCAATTTCTTCTTCAGAAAGTGTGACATTGATAGTTCCTTTTATTGCATCAATGATAATTTCATCTCCATCTTTCAACAGACCAATCATTCCTCCTTCTGCAGCTTCTGGCCCTACATGGCCTATACAAAATCCTCTTGTTCCACCAGAAAATCTTCCGTCAGTAATTAAAGCTACAGATTCACCTAATCCTTGACCATAAATAGCAGCTGTAGTTGATAGCATTTCACGCATACCTGGACCACCTTTGGGACCTTCATACCTTATAATGACAGCATCACCTGCATTAATTTCATTTTTTAAAACAGCACTTAAAGCATCTTCCTCGCAGTCAAAACATTTTGCTTTGCCTTTAAAATGCAAGTTGGATAATCCAGCAATTTTTGAAATAGAACCATCTTCAGCCAAATTTCCCCATAAGCCAACGACGGAACTATGATTACTGATGGGTTTATTACAAGGGTAAACAACATCTTGATTAATAGGAAAAATGGTATCTTTATGATTTTCAGCAATTGTTTGTCCTGTAACTGTTAAACAATCTCCATTAATATAACCACCATCAAGCAGTGATTTAATTACTACAGGAACTCCACCCACATCATACAAATCTTTAGCAACATATTTTCCTCCTGGGGACATGTCTCCAATGTAAGGAGTTTTTTGGTAAATTTCTACAACATCTCTCAGTGTAAATTTGATGCCAGCCTCATTTGCAATAGCTGGTAAATGCAAAGCTGCATTTGTAGATCCTCCCGTTGCAGCAACTACTACAGCCGCATTTTTTAAAGACTCAATTGTTACAATATCTCTCGGCCTAATATTTTTTTCAATTAAATTCATTACTGCTCTACCACTCTCAATACCATAATTATCTCTTTCTTCGTAAGTTGCTGGTGTCATAGTTGAATTAGTCAGTGCTAATCCTAAAGCTTCAGAAATACATGCCATAGTATTTGCCGTAAATTGTCCTCCACAAGAACCTGCAGATGGACAAGCAACTTGCTCAATTGCTTTCAATTCATTGTCATCAATTGTTCCAAGAGCATGCTTTCCTACAGCTTCAAAAACATCAATTATAGTTAAATCTTTGCCTTTATACTTTCCAGGAAGTATAGAACCACCATAAATGAATACTGAGGGAACATTTAAGCGAACCATTGCCATCATTAACCCAGGCAATGATTTATCACATCCTGCTAATCCTACTATTCCATCATAACAATGACCTCTAACTGAAAGTTCAACACTATCAGCAATCACTTCACGGCTTACTAAAGAGGCTTTCATCGCTTCATGACCCATTGCAATTCCATCAGTAACCGTAATAGTTGTAAATTCTCTGGGCGTTCCTAATTTTTCCTTTACCCCAATTTTTACAGCCTGAGCTTGCCTTCCTAGGGTTATATTGCAAGGAGCGGACTCATTCCAAGTAGTTGCAACTCCAATAAAAGGTTGATAAATTTCCTCTTCTGTCAAGCCCATGGCATAGTACATGGATCTATGAGGAGCACTTTTAGGACCTACACTCACGTGCCTACTTGGTAATTTTGATTTTATATTTGATCCTTTATCACCCATAACTATTTTATAGTATTTATTATTTGATCAATTTTTTCAATAGAAGATTTAATTTCTTTTGACTGCATTTTAAATTGTTCTATAATATTTTTTGGCGCTTTAGCAATGAACTGAGGATTATTTAATTTATTTTGTAAATTAATTAATTCAGAAGATTTTTTTTTCTTTTTTAAATTTAGTTTGCCAATTTCTTCGTTGGTATCAATAACTCCCTCTAAGGGAACTATTAGTGTTGAATTAGAAATAACAATATAGGCAGAACTATCTGATTTTGAAAAAATAGTATTAAAAGACAAATTATTTAATTTTAATAAATGAATAATTTCATTTTTAAAAGTATTTAAAAAATTTATGAAATCATTATCAGAATTATTTATAAATAAGTCAATTTTATCCTTATATGGAATGTTTAATTCAGAACGCAAATTTCTTATTGCAGATATTATTTGAGTTAAGTTTTTAAAATTAAATTGTGATTGAATATAATTTTTTTGAATTGGAATATTAATATACTTCTGGTTCATTAAATATTCATCTTTGTTAAAATGTGAGTTCCAAATTTTTTCAGTAATAAAAGGCATAATTGGGTGAGCTATTTTTAATATTTCTAAAAAAACCCATATAGAGACATCTTTAGTTTCTTTTGATTTATTTGAATCGTCCTGAAATAAAGATTTGGCAAATTCTACATACCAATCACAATAAATATGCCATATAAAATGATATAATTCATTGGCAACTTCATGAAATAAGTACTTTGACATGAAATCATCTATTTTTTTTACTGTAGAGGCTAGTTCGTTAATTATCCATTGATTAACTGGTAGTTGAGCTTCAGAATATTTAAAATTTAAATCTAGATTGCAATTATTAATCTTAAGGAATATTGAAGCATTCCAAATTTTATTAGTAAAAGATTTGTAACCTTTAACCCTTGACTCAGATAACTTTACGTCCCTTCCAGGATTCATTAAAGCTGCAAGAGTGAAGCGAAGTGTGTCAGCTCCATATTTATCTAGCAAATCTAAGGGATCAATAACATTACCCTTGGATTTAGACATTTTTTGACCTTTCTCATCACGAATAAGAGGATGTATATAAACTTGCTTAAAGGGAGTGTTTTTCATAAAATGGGAGCCCATCATCATCATTCTTGCTACCCAAAAAAATATAATATCAAAACCTGTTACAAGAACATTCCCAGGATAAAATCTTTCTAATTCGTAGCTTTTTTCTGGCCAATCTAATGTTGAAAATGTCCATAAAGCAGATGAAAACCACGTATCTAGAACGTCACCATCTTGGAACAAAACAGTATCTTTTTTATAATAATTGAAGGCTTCTTTTTTTGCTTCATCAACATTCTCAGCCACAAAAATCTTTTTATCAGGTCCATACCAAGCAGGTATTTGATGTCCCCACCATAACTGTCGTGAAATGCACCAGGGTTGTATATTTTCCATCCAATTATAGAAAGTCTTCTCCCATTGTTTTGGAATAATTTCAGTATCCCCATTTTTGACTGCCAGAATTGGTTTAACAGATAGTTTTTTTGCATCACAGAACCATTGATCAGTTAACCAAGGTTCTATTATAACACCAGATCTGTCACCATAGGGTACTACCATTAATTGTTTTTCCTCTTTAAGAAGTAGATTTAAATTTGTGAGTTCTTGAATGATTTTTTTTCTTGCTTCAAATCTATCTAATCCCTGGAATTGCTTAGGTGTAAATTCATTACATTTTGCGTACTCATCAAAAATATTAATAAACTCTAAATCATGTCTTTTTCCAACTTCAAAATCATTAAAATCATGCGCAGGAGTAATTTTTACAGCACCCGTACCCTTTTCTGGATCAGCGTATTCATCAGCAATGATTTTAATTTTTCGGTTTGTAAGAGGAAGAATGCATGTATTTCCTACATAATTTTTATACCTTGAGTCTTCAGGATGAACTGCGACAGCTGTGTCACCGAGCATTGTTTCAGGTCGAGTAGTTGCAACAACTATATGGCTATCATTATCAATAGGGTACTTTATATGCCAAAGAGATCCCTCATGTTCTTTTTGTTCAACTTCTAAATCAGATATAGCCGTTAATAATTTAGGGTCCCAATTAACAAGTCTCTTATCCTTATAGATAATTTTATCCTTGTATAATTCAACAAAAGCTTTTTTAACAGCTTTTGACAAACTTTCATCCATGGTGAAACGTTCTCTAGACCAATCTGCTGAAGCACCTAAACGTCTTAATTGGTTACTAATTTTACCACCGGATTCTTTTTTCCATTCCCAAACTTTATTAATAAATTTTTCTCTTCCAAGATCATTTTTTGTAAGATTTTTTTCTTGTAATTGCCTTTCAACAACCATCTGTGTTGCTATCCCAGCATGATCAGTTCCTGCTTGCCATAAAACTTCCTTGCCCTTCATTCGATGAAAGCGAATGAGAATATCTTGTAAAGTAAAATTTAAAGCATGGCCCATATGCAAACTACCTGTCACATTGGGAGGTGGCATCATTATGCTATAGGGTTCAGAATTTTTTTTAGGCTTGAATGATCCTGAGTTTTCCCAATTTTTGTAAATTAAGGCTTCCTCCTTTATATAATTAAATTGTTTTTCTAATTGCATGTTACCTTGATTATTTTTTATTAAAATATTTTTCTAAATGAGCTGGCAATTTACTATTAAGCCATTTTTCAAAATGCTGATCAAATAATTCTTCAAGTTTATTATCTAAAATTTCCTTAATTTCAGATTTAGTTAATGAATTGTCTTCAATAACGTCAATAGTTCCATCTTCTTTTACAAGTTTATTCAATATTAAAACATTGTCTTTAATTTCCTCTAAAGAAGATTCATCATCTTCTAAAGCTTTTCTAATAACATCAAGGGTGTCTTTTATTGATTGTTGTTCAGACATCTGTTCAAAGAAACTTATATCTTATGCAAAGTGGTATTTAAATGATTAATTAGTTGCAGGTATATAATGTTCAAACAACTTTATAAGGCTGCCATCAAGAGATTTTAATTTAAAGTAATTTGTTATAAAATTTTTTTTTGAATTTAAATAATTAACATTAGCATTAAGAAGTTTTTCTTCCTCATTAACCAAATCAGTGATTGTTTTAGTTCCAATGTTATATTCCTCATTTAAGCTATTTAAAGACGTTTCAATTGATTGAATTACAATTTGGTTGGTTGACATATTTGATTCACTAATTTTAAAATCTTTATAGGTATTATAAATTTGTATCTGTATATCCTCTCTGAAATCTTCCAAATAAATTTCTGACTGAAGAATTTGTGAATGATATTTTCTTATATTAGAATTATCCTGATCTTTTTGATACAAGGGTATTGTGAGAGTCAAAGCTACAGAACCTTGCGTGAGTTTTGTACCTGAATCAATCCTTCCACTATCCGAATATTCAGCCGTTCCACTTATATCCAAACTAGGCTTTTTAGATTTTTTTTCTTTTAGAAGTAGAATTTTCTTATTTTCAATATCACTTATTGCTAAAAGTAAGTTTAAATTTTGATCCATGGCAGTTTCAATAGTGTTGGATAAATTAACCAAATTGTTTATATTTAGCACATCTTCCAAATTTATAGCTTGAAGTCCCACAACACGTTTAAAACTTTTATTACTGATTTGAACATTTTGTTCTGCCGCAAATAAATTTGAAGAAGCTGTAGCGAAGGAAGCTTCGGCATTTTGTAAATCATATAATGTTGCGGAACCAATATCAAAACGTGTTTTGGTTTCTTCAAAAGCTTTTAAAACAGAATCATAATTTTTTTGATTTGCTTCTAAATATTTTTCATAATTAATAACAGTTAAGTAACCTTCTATGGCTTCAAGAATTAAACTTTGAAGAGTTATTTTAAATTGAATTACTTCATCGTTAAATAAAATTTTTGATCTTGCAATCTCTAATTCATTATAACCCGCATCATATAGATTTTGTGAGACAGTTAATTGGTACTTATCTGTTAAGGTTTCTGGGGTCGTTGATGCTGTTGAGGTATTTTTATCTGCATTAGCGTATGTGCCAGAGATAGTGCTTGTTAATGTCGGTTTTTTAGACCCATAAGCATATGAAATCAATTCTTTTGACTCAGTTAGTTTTTCAATAGCTATTTTAACTTTTGGATTATTTAATATTGTGCTTTTAATTGCTTCATCAATATTTAACGCGTTTAGGTTTGATGTTAAAAAAATAAAAAATAAAATTTGTAGAAAGATTTTCACTAAAAAACGAAACCTTCTGATTCCTCATATAGTTCATATTTAGTGAACACATCAAACAAATATTCTTTTGTGTAATTATTGTTATTTTTAATAATTTTATAAGCATGATTAAGGTAATTGGCAACTTTTTGGATCATAATAATTTTTCCTAGTTCATTGTTAAGTTGCTGCTTAATCATATCCTTTAAATGGTTAATAGGGCTATCAATAAATATTAAATCATAAGGAGATTCCTCAACAAAACCACAATCTAATTCGCCATCTACAATTTTGATATTACTAATATTCTGGGCTATAATATTTTTTTCCAGTAAAGACTTCAACTTGCTATTAGGCTCAACTACGATTACCTCTTTGCATAAATTTGCCATCAAAACTGAGACATAACCTGTCAGCCCTCCAATGTGCAAGATTTTATGATTTTTTTTAATGTTAGCACTATTTATTAACTGAGCAATATGAAGAGTTTTTAAGTAACCTCTGTTTCCACTTAAATGGATATCTAAATCTGAATAAGTCGCTGCCCTATTTTCTTCATGCAAAAAAACTTCTTTTGGTACAGCCTTAAATATCTCCAAAATATTAGCATCTTGAATCTTATTTGGTCGTAACTGGTTCTCCACCATTATATCTCTTGCTTTTTGATAACTAAAATTCATATTGAAGAAATATAGCTTATTATATTATTTATTTTGTATTTAAATAACTAAACCAACTGATTACCACTCAAAGTGACTAATCTCAAATGTGTTTAATTGACTTAAAGATAAATAATCATTAATTGTCCACCAAATTAGGCTCGGTGGCAGAGTGGTTATGTAGGGGCCTGCAAAGCCTTGCACAGCGGTTCGATTCCGCTCCGAGCCTCCAAATTTATCTTGTTTTTTCTATTTTTTTTTATTATCAACAAGTTTGTGTTCCTCGGTAGCTCAGTGGTAGAGCAATCGGCTGTTAACCGATCGGTCGCTGGTTCGAGCCCGGCCCGGGGAGCCATTTTATTCTCTCCATATTGGTCTTGTTAAACAAGTTGGACCGCCCTCAGCCTTTATACATAGCTCACTTCCTGAAAATAAGTTTATTTGACATCCATATTTATAAAGTAAATCAATTGTTTTGGGATAGCCTTTCATTGCAACTAGATTTCTAGGGGATAAAGCCAAAATATTAACTGCCAAAGTTTTACTATCAAAATATTCGTCTTCAGGAATTTCAATAACTTTGATATTATTTTTATTTAACAAATTGATTAAATCCAGGGGTAATAGAGACATACATCCTATAGCTAGATCGTCATCCAACATGGAAATTAAAGACATTAAATGAAAACAAGATTTTTCATTATCATATTTTGGTAATTTTATTGGTATTAATAAAATATTATGTTTATTTAAAATTCCAGATAGTTGATTGATGCCAGATTTATTAGTTCTATCACTTTCACCAACAAGTAGTGTCTTGCTGTTTATCCAAAGGCAATCTCCGCCTTCTACTGAACCATTATTTATAATTTTCCCTATAATTGGAATTTGTTCTTTATTATAAAAGTTTATATGTTCCTCTGTTTCTTTTCTTCTCAATTTTTTACCCATATTCAATATAATAGCACCTTCTTTGAGAACTAATGAAGGATCGTGGGTAAAAATGGAATCGCATAATTCTGCATTCTCATTTATTAATTTTAAATCTACAATTTCCGCTCCTGAATTTTTAATTATTTTATAAAATTCATTATAATTTTCATTTATAAAATCTTGATCTAGGGGTGATGTATAATTCCATTTTTGAAGATCAACCTTAGACATGAACTTTTGTGGCCTCTTCATTAAAACTTTTTTTAAACACGCAACCATATTTTGTGCACCATAATTATTCATATCAACTTTTTACAATCATTAGTTGGTCAAAACTAGTGGTATAACAAGGTGAAACTTTTTCTCTTCGCATATGCCAACTTCTCCTTATACCTTCTGCCGCAAGTCTTAATGTTGCACTGCCATAACGATAATTAATTTCATCCAAAGATCTCATTAAAGAGTCAGTTCTTGGCTTATCATAATCCAGTAAACCTCGTACGGACGAAGAACTGTGCAATTCATATAAAATTATTCCGGCTTTTTTATAACGATAACTCTCCTTGTATATACGTTGAATTCCTTCAACGGCTCTTTTTACAATCAATTTGCTGTCGCTTGTTGGGTAATCAAGCTGTAACTTTATAGAGCTTGAATATTGTTTTTCTTTTTTGTTAAAATGGTTGGTTAAAACAAATATACTCATAGACTGTGCTATTAGGCCTTCTTCCCTTATTTTTTCTGCTACACGCGAGCCATAATTGGCAATAGACTCTTGCAGCTCTTCAATTTTCTCGATTGGACGGCTAAAAGACCTAGAAACACAGCAACTCTTTTTAGGACTAGGCAATAATTCTAAATCCAAGCAGGAAACACCACACAATTCTAGTTGGATTTTCTCTCCAACAACTCCCATGTTTTTCCTGATCCATCGTCGATCAAGAAACGCAAATTGTTTAGCGGTGCACACCCCATAATTTCTTAAAAATTTTGACAAACGTCTTCCTATTCCCCATACATCGCCAATTTCAATTCTATTCAAAGCTTCTTCAATTTTTTCATCACCCTTTAAAATACATATCCCTTCATAATCTGCTTCTTTTTTGGCAAGATGATTGGCTATTTTTGAAAGTGTTTTTGTTGAGCCAACTCCAATGCTAACTGGAATACCGACCCATTGCTTAATAGTTTGTCTAATATGCTTACAATACGTCAACAACTCATGATTTTTAAATCCTTTAAAATTTAAAAAAGCCTCATCAATGGAGTATATTTCTACCTCAGGAGAAAATCCTAAAAGAATTTCCATAACTCTTTGTGATATATCTCCGTATAATGAATAATTTGATGAAAAAACTTTTACGTTATTTTTTTCTATAATTTTTTTCGCCTTAAAATACGGCTCTCCCATTTTAATTCCCAAGGCTTTAGCTTCTGCTGAACGTGTGATGATGCAACCATCATTGTTTGATAAAACAACAATTGGCTTGCCCAATAACTTAGGGTTAAATATCCTTTCACACGATGCATAAAAAGAATTACAATCAATCAATGCAATTGACTGTAGTAGTGACTGATGATTAGCTGGAAGTTGTCTCATGAATTATATAAGTTACTACTCCCCAAATAAAACATTCCATTTCTTCTTTCACTTCAATACTAGGATATTCATCATTAGCTGATATAAGAAAAAAAGATTTTTCCTTTTTCTTCAATTTTTTTACTGTTAAGTCTCCAAAAATTGAAGCTATAACAATATTATTACTTTTAGGCGTAACACTACGATCAACAATCAATAAGTCACCAGAATAAATATCCGCATTTACCATCGATGAACCACTAGCTTTGACAATAAAGGTGGCTGCAGGATGTCTAATTAAATATTCATTTAAATCTAACTTATTTTCCATGTAATCTGTAGCTGGTGATGGGAACCCAGCTGAAACCTTATCCAGAAATACCGGTGTATTTATCTGCTTTTTTTTAATGATACTAAAAAGGTCAATATTTTTGTATTCAGACATCGTATTTAAAAATTAAAATAAATTCATGAAAAATAATACTTTTATCAATTTTTATAATATTTTGTTCTACTTTTGTTCTACTTTATTAAAATTATAAAGAAAGTCAATAAAAATGAATAAAAATATAGAAGAAAAATTATTTTTTATGGGCTACTTTTGATGAGCTACCATCAATTTCTTTTCAACTCTTAGGCTATAACGAGACAAACTAAAACAAATAGAAAAATAAATAAGAGCAGTAAAAACATATCCTTCAAAGGGGAAACCCATCCAATCAGGGTTGGACATACTTGTAAATACAGTTAACAGTAAGTCCATAAGACTAATAATGAAAACAAGCGTGGTATCTTTAAATAAGCCGATAAATGTATTAACTATTCCAGGTATAACAATGCGAAGTGCTTGGGGCATAATAACTAGTGCCGTCATACTCCAATATCCAAGACCAACTGCTTGAGCAGCTTCATATTGACCTTTTGGCAGTGCTTGTAGCCCTCCCCTTACAACTTCTGCCATATAGGCACCACCGAATACCGTTAAACCAACAATACATCTTAAAAGATTATCAATTTCAATGCCTTGGGGCACAAATAAAGGAAACATGACTGCGGCAAAAAATAAAACAGTAATAAGTGGTATGCCTCTCCAAAATTCTATGAACATTACGGATAGAATACTAACCACTGGTAATTTGGATCTTCTCCCAAGAGCAAGAACAATGCCTAAT
>PTLB01000027.1 GCA_002938255.1 Alphaproteobacteria bacterium MarineAlpha5_Bin3
TTTTTAATTTTATAATTAAATAATTTTCTAGGAGAAGCGTCACTTACTGCTGCAGTAAATATTGCGATATCAACCCCAGAGTGTTTTTTGGCGGCTGTAAACATTTCTTTGGCTGTTTTAACTTTTATCAGCTTTGCTTGATAGGGTGCCTGGATGTTTGTCGGCCCAGATACTAAAGTTACTTTAGCTCCTGATAGTACCATCTGTTTTGCTACTTCATAACCTTGTTTTCCTGATGAATGATTCGATATGTATCTAATTGGATCAATGGGTTCAAGAGTTGGACCAGCTGTTATCAGACATTTTTTATTTTTAAAAATTTGAGATCTATTTAAATTTTGAATCAATATGCCTTGAATTTTCTTAGCATTTGATAGTCTACCAAGACCAACTTCATCACAAGATAGGTGGCCGTATTCAGGACCAATAAATTCTACACCCATATCCATAAGTTTGGATACATTTTTTTGATTAATAGAATTATTCCACATTTCTGCATTCATGGCTGGAATAAATATAATTTGTTTATTTGAAGCTATCAAAGAAGTGCTAGCTAGATCATCTGCAAAACCATTTGCATATTTGGCTATAATATTAGCCGTTGCCGGACATACTACAATTAAATCTGTTTTTCGAGTTAGCTTAATATGAAACATTTTATTATTTTTTTCAGAAGAGTCAGAGTATATTTTGCCTTTTATACTTTTTTTTAAATCTTCAAGGTTAGTCATTTTTTTTGCATTGTTAGTAACAATGCAATTAATAAATATCTGTTGATTGCTTAACGCCTTCAAGATCGCATTACATTTTTTTATTGCTATAGAGGCAGAAATTATAAAAAGCATCTTCATAAAACTTTAAATTTTGTACCCTATATGAACAGACACAATGCCGTTAAACATATTTAGGTATTTTGTTCGATAAAATCCAATTTGTGTTAAGTTCGATAATAATTCTTCTTGGCTTGGAAACTGATCAATACTTTCTTGTAGATATTGATAGGCCTCCTCATTTTCAGCTATTTTTTTCCCTATCCAAGGAATGATGTTTTTTTTATAACTTTTGTATATAGAGTTAATTAGACTAGATTTAGGGGAACTAAATTCCAAACAATAAAATGTACCTCCAGGCTTTAAAATTCGCAATGCTTCATTTAGGGCTTTTTTAATATCTGTTACGTTCCTTAAACAAAAAGAAACAATATATTTGTCAAAAAAATTATTTTTAAAGGGCAATTTTTCTGCATTAGCTTTTACAAAATGTACATTTTTATTTTTAAATCGCTTTTTTCCATATTGTAACATTTCATCATTTAGATCGATAGAATAAATTGAATTAATTTTTTTTTTATTTAAAATAAGATCAATCAAATCACCTGTTCCAGACCCGACATCAATAATGGTATCTGTTAATTGTATGTTCATCAAATCAATTAATTCTTTTTTCCATAATCGATGCGCTCCTAAACTCATAAAATCATTCATTCCATCATATTTTTCTGCTACATTTGTAAAAACTTCTTGCACTAATGATGTTTTTAAGGCTGCAGTTACTTTTCTTTTGCCAAAACTTGTTTTTAGATTATCCATGTTTTTTATATGCCTGAACTTCCAGAAGTAGAGACAACAATTAGAGGATTAAATCCTATAATAAATTGTACGATAATTAATATTAAAATTCATACTCCCAAACTTCGTTTTATTATACCAAAAAATCTTTCTAAAATACACAATGGGAAAAGAATAAAAGAAATAAAAAGAAAAGGGAAATACATACTTTTAAACTTAGAAGATAATTATACAATCATCATTCATCTTGGTATGTCTGGGAGGTTGCGATTATTAAATTGCAACATATTTCACAAACAAAAACATGACCATTTTATTTTAAGAACAAACCAAGATCATTGTTTGGTATTCAATGATGCAAGAAAATTTGGATTAATAGATTATGGCAAAAAAGAGACTATCTATCAAAAAAAATATTTATCGAATTTAGGCAAAGATGCTTTAAGTACTTCTCTTACTTATGAGTATTTGGCATTAAAAATTAGTAAAAAAATTGCACCTATTAAACAAATATTGTTAGATCAAAAAGTCATTGCTGGAATTGGAAATATATATGCAAGCGAGATATTGTTTGATGCCAAAATTTCCCCCTTTTGCAAGGGAAGGGACTTGTCTTTGATTGAATGCAGGAATATAGTGATTTCTATAAGAAAAATACTAAAAAAAGCCATTATCGCAGGAGGTTCCACTCTTAAGGATTATGTTTCAACTGATGGAACAATAGGTAATTTTCAAAAAAATTTTAAAGTTTACAATAAATCTGGACAAAAAATAATAGGAAAACCAATAGTAAAAATTATCCAGTATGGCAGATCAACTTTTTACTGTCCAGATATTCAGATCAAAAAATAAATAAAATGGTTTATTATATTGACTTTAAATCAAGTAAAACTATACGTTCTGGCGAATGGCTAACCATAAATCAGCAAAAAAAAGAACACGTCAGGCATTGAAAAGAAAATTAATTAATAGCCAAATACTTTCTCAACTAAAAACCAATATTAATAAATTTACAGAGTTAATTAAAGCAAAGAACAAAGAAGAAATTGATAAATCTTTTAATTTAGTGAATTCCTCTTTGGCTAAGGCCACGAAAAAAGGTTTAATTAAAAAACAATATATGTCCAGAAAGTTATCCTCGTTATCAAAAAAAACTAAAAATATTTAATTTTTTATTAATTTTTTGACTTTTCTTCTTGCCAAAAATCTCTAAAGAGTGTTGTCTATCATAATAATTTGGTGATTATTTAGTATGTGACTTTTAGTCTTTGCACTGCAAACAAACAAAGACTGGTAGAGGTGAATGAATGAAGGATTCCTTTTTGGATTTTAATGAGAAAAATTGGCCTCTTTTAAAAAGGAATATTAAAAAAATAGTTGGAGATACTGCTTACAATAATTGGTTCAAACAACTCTCTTTTATTTCTATTGAAAACACAACAATAACCTTATCTGTTCCAACTAAATTTTTAAGAGATTGGATAGTCAATAATTATGCTGACAAAGTAAAAAATGAATGTAAAAAATATGTTGAAAATATTGAAATTATAAAATTTGTTGTTAAACCTAATGGAGGAAGAGTAGTCCCAGGAACGGCTAGAACCATAAAAGATACTGATAACCATTGGAAAACAACAATGGATATTCGATCAAATCAAACTTCTTCATATCCAAGTGATTTTGGAGCTCCATTAGATCCTCGTTTTAACTTTGATAATTTTGTGGTTGGAAAGCCTAATGAATTAGCTTTTGCCGCCTCTCAAAGAGTAGCAGAATCTCAAACAGTTACTTTCAATCCATTATTTTTATATGGCGGTGTAGGTTTAGGTAAAACTCATTTAATGCATGCTATTGGGTGGAAGATAAAAGAACAACAACCAGAAAGAAAAGTAATTTATCTTTCTGCAGAAAAATTTATGTATCAATTTGTTAGAGCGTTAAGATATAAAGATACATCTGCGTTTAAAGAACAATTTAGATCCATTGATGTTCTAATGATTGATGATGTACAATTTATTAGTGGAAAAGATAATACACAAGAAGAATTTTTTCATACGTTTAATGCTTTGATAGAACAAAATAGGCAAATTGTTATTTCTGCTGATAAATCACCTTCAGATCTTGATGGAGTTCAAGAAAGATTAAAATCTAGATTGGGATGTGGTTTAGTAGCGGATATTCATCCAACGACGTATGAATTAAGGTTGGGTATATTAATAGAAAAAGCACAAAAGAGGGGTGTTGAAATACCTCCTAAAGTTTTAGAATTTTTATCTCATCGTATTGTTTCTAATGTTAGAGAAATGGAAGGCGCTCTAAATAGATTGGTAGCCCATGCAACATTAGTTGGCACAGCTATTTCAGTTGAAACAGCGCAGATTGTATTGCAGGATTTATTAAAATCAAATAACAAAAAAATTACAATAGAAGAAATTCAGAAAAAAGTTGCTGAACATTTTAATATCAGATTAACCGATATGCATTCTCCACGTAGATCCAGGTCTGTAGCAAGACCTCGTCAAATAGCAATGTACCTAGCAAAATCGATAACTTCCCGTTCACTGCCTGAAATAGGGCGTAAATTTGGAGGAAGAGATCATACAACAGTAATGCATGCAGTGAAAAAAATCGAGGAATTAAAACATGAAGATAACAATTTTAACGAAGATATTGAGTTATTAAAAAGATTAATAGATTCTTAGGATTTTTTAATTATAAATTTATTTAATGAAATTCACTGTTGAAAAAAACACTCTTCTCAAATCGCTTTCACATGTTCAAAGTATAGTTGAGAAAAAAAACACCCTTCCGATATTATCCAATATTTTACTTGATGCAAAAGAAAATTCTTTAATTTTGTCTGCTACAGATATGGATATTTCAATTACTGAAAAATTAAATTGTAATATTATTGAAGAGGGCTCAATCACAGTTTCAGCACATACGCTTTATGATATTATTAGAAAGCTACCAGATACAAGTGAAATTGAAATAATATCTAATGATGGGAAAATAATAAGTCTTAGATCTGGAAAGTCAAAATTCTCTTTAGGATGCCTACCTAAAAAAGATTTTCCAATTATAGAGATTAGTGATTTAGAAATTGAAATTAATATAGATTCTCATAAATTTCTGAGGTTAATGGATAAAACTCGTTTTGCAATATCGAATGAAGAGACAAGATATTTTCTTAATGGAATTTATTTTCATAAAAAAAAAGAAGATCATTCAAATTTATTATCTGTTGTAGCAACTGATGGACATAGATTGGCAAAAATAGATTTTAATTTTAATGAAGACTCTGAAGAAATTTCAGGAGTTATTGTACCTAAAAAAACAGTTAATGAGCTGTGTAAATTACTTGCTGAATACGACGGTTCAATAAAAATTAATTTGGATTCTAATAAAATAGTTTTTTTTATTAATGAATCAATCTTAATATCAAAATTAATAGATGGAAACTTTCCAGATTACGACCGTGTTATACCAAATGATAATAATCATATTTTAAAGATTAATAGGCATGATTTTAGCATGGCCGTTGACCGCGTAAGTACAATCACAACTGATAAATCTCCTATTATTAAATTTAAACTTCTTAATAATGTAATGAATTTGTCTTCAGTGAATTCTGATAGTGGTACAGCAACTGAAGATATTACAACCATATATTCTGGTAACGAAATAGAGATTGGTTTTAACTCAAAGTATATATTAGAAATGATTAATAATCTTGAAGACGATGAAATTACATTAAGCTTTAAGGATTCATCTTCTCCCGTTATGGCTACTGAAGAATCCAATCCTAATTTAATATATGTTTTGATGCCTATGCGAGTATAGTTTTCCTTGGGTTATTTTAGAAGCATTAAATTAAAGAACTATAGAAATTTTTTAGATTCATCTTTCGAATTTGATGATAAATGCAATATTATTATTGGGAAAAATGGTTCAGGGAAAACAAATGTTTTAGAATCGTTGTCTTTATTTGAAAAAGGAAGAGGATTTAGGAAAGAAAAAATTATTAATCTAGTCAACTATGAAACAAATGAAAAAAATTTTAATATACGTTCAATTTTCCATCATGAAGATACTGATTATACTGTTGATGTTTCCAATATTGACAAAAATGAAAAAAATTTAAAAAAAATATTCATTAATAATAGTTCTGATGTAGATTCTTTAAAGTATTTTGAAAATTTATTATCCTTTATTTATTTTTTGCCTGGAATGGAGAGACTATTTGTTTCTTCACCATCATCTAGAAGAAATTTTATTGATAGGCTAATTTATTCTAAAGATAAAAAATATAATTTACTTATTAATAATTATAAAAAATTAATTCATGCAAGACATAAAATATTACAAAATTTTCATTATGATGAGATATGGATCAGTAAATTAGAAAATAATATTGTTAATTTTGGAATCGAAATCTATAAAAAAAGATTTGAGCAAATTGATACATTAAATTCAATTTTAATAAAATTGGATATTTTGAAAAATTTATCTTTTAAATTTATTTTAAAAATCACTGATACATTTATTGAAAAAAATTTAAATATTGATGATTTGGATAGGGAATTTTTTAATTCTGAACTAAGACAAAATAGGAAAATTGATTCTTTAACAGGAGGCTGTTCTATTGGACCTCATAGATCAGATATTATTGGATATAAAATTAATACTAATTTTACTATCAATCAATTATCTACTGGCCAGCAGAAAGCTGCAGTATTGCTGCTTATTATTGCACAATGTAAATATTTAATTGAGGAGAATAACTTAAAACCAATTATTTTATTGGATGAAATTTGTTCTCATCTAGATAATGATAATCGTGAATTATTATTATATTTAATAGGTAAGTTAGATGTGCAAGTTTTTATGACAGGCACCGAAAAAAAATTTTTTTCTTTTCTGTCTACAAAGGCTTACTATTATAATATAACCTAATTTATGAGTTCTTCTGGTTATTCATCTGAGTCTATTAAGGTTTTAAAGGGGTTGGAGGCCGTAAGAAAAAGACCAGGAATGTATATTGGCGATACAGATGACGGGTCTGGCTTGCATCAAATGATTTATGAAGTTGTGGATAATTCTATTGATGAAGCTCTAGCTGGATTCTGTACGGATATTTCAGTTTTCTTAAATCCTGACGGAACTATTACTGTTGAAGATAATGGAAGGGGCATTCCTATTGAAGTTCATAAAACGGAAGGAGTTTCTGCTGCACAATTGATAATGACTGAATTACATGCAGGAGGAAAATTTGATCAAAATAGCTATAAAGTTTCGGGTGGATTACATGGAGTGGGGGTCTCTGTTGTGAATGCCCTATCAGAAAAATTAGAATTAGAGATTAGTAGAAATGGGAATTTATATTTTATGGAATTTACTCATGGGTCTGTTAAAACAAAATTAAAACAGATTGGAAAATCAAAAAATATTGATAGTAAAAATACAGCTACTGGAACAAAAATAACATTTTTACCTTCAAATAAAACATTTCAAAATATTGAATTTAATTTTAATACAATTGAAAATAGATTACGCGAGTTAGCTTTTTTAAATACAGGGGTTAAGCTTATTTTACTAGACAAGCGTTCTTCCGAAGAAAAAAAAGTAGAATTTAAATTTGAAGGTGGAATTAACGAATATGTTAAATATTTAAATCAAAGTAAAAACCCTATACATTCCATACCAATTTATTTTAATGCAAGTAAAAATAATGTGAATATAGAATGCGCAATTCATTGGACAGATAGTTATCATGAAAATACTTTATGTTTTACTAATAACATCGCCCAAAGAGATGGGGGCACACACTTAGCTGGATTTAGGGGTGCCTTAACAAGAAGTATCGTAAACTATATAAATTCAAAGTATAAAAATAATATTAATATTACAGGTGATGATGCTAGAGAAGGATTAACATGTGTCATTTCTGTGAAACTTCCAGATCCAAAATTTTCAAGCCAAACAAAAGATAAGCTTGTTTCATCAGAAGTTCGTCAAGTTGTTGAATCAGTATGTCTAAATAAACTTGAACAATGGATGGAAGAAAATCCTTCTGAAATCAAAAAAGTAATTGATAAGGTCCTAGAGGCTTCAACAGCAAGAGAAGCTGCAAGAAAAGCTAGAGAGTTAACTAGACGCAAAACAGGATTGGAGAGTTCTTCGTTGCCTGGGAAATTAGCTGATTGCCAAGAAAAAAATCCTGAGGAATCAGAAATATTTATTGTTGAAGGGGATTCCGCCGGAGGTTCTGCAAAGCAAGGAAGAGATAGGAAAAATCAAGCAATTCTTCCTTTAAGGGGAAAAATTTTAAATGTAGAAAGAGCCAATCCCAAACAAATTTTAACAAGCAATGAAATTGGAATATTAATAAAGGCAATTGGTGCCGGAGTTGGAAACCCTACTGGCAATGAAGAAGAAGATAAAGCTGATGGTAAATTTAATCTAAAAAAAATGAGATATCACAAGATAATAATTATGACAGATGCAGATGTGGATGGAAGTCATATTAGGACACTACTTTTAACTTTTTTTTATCGTCATATGAAACCTATGATTGAGTCTGGGAGATTATATATTGCTCAACCACCATTATATCGTGCAAAAAAAGGTACTTCAGTTCAATATTTAAAAGATGAATTAGAAATGGATGAATATTTAATTAATGAAGGTTCAAAAAATTTAATATTTGAAACTCCCACATCTGATAACCGGGTAAAAAAAATTACAGGAAAAGATCTCTTTAGTATTATTAATTTGGCAAAAAAATCCCAAAAACTTATTTTACCTTTAACAAGAAGAATAGATAATAAGAAAGTTATAGAACAGGCTTCAATAATTAAAGCTCTAAATCAAAAAAATCTTAATGATCCAAAAATTGGAATTGAAATTGCTAAATATTTAACTCTTAGACTAAATACAATTGAATCAAAAATTTGGAATGTTAAGTATGATGATGGAAAATTGATAATAATAAAAGAAGAACGAGGAGTCAAACAAACTTTTGAAATAAATAAAGAGTTTCTTATAACTCCTGAGGCTAAATTGCTTAATGATTTGCGAAATGAATTAATGGATAATTTTGGAATTTTGAAAAATGGTTGTGCAGGCGTTATTAAAAATGCAACTATGGAATATAAAATTAATGGACCTCTTGAATTGATTGATAAAGTTCTTGAAATTGGAAAATCAGGTATTCAAATTAATAGATACAAGGGACTAGGGGAAATGAACCCAGATCAATTATGGGAAACAACACTTGATAAAAATTTCCGCTCTTTGTTATTAGTCAAAATAGATGAAGTTAATGAGACAAATACTCTTTTTGAAACATTAATGGGTGATGTGGTAGAAGGCCGGAGAAATTTTATTCAAGAAAATTCACTTAAGGTTGTAAACTTAGATATTTAGCAGAATATCTATATGAATTACTCTATAAAATTAGACAATATTCCAAATAATATTTTATTAATAAACTTAATTAAAATTAGATGGTTAGCTATTTTTGGTCAACTGTCTGCTATTTTAATTTCCTATTATTATCTAGAAATTTTCATACCGGTTTTTTCTTGTTTCTTAATTATTGTTGTGTCTGCGTTTGTTAATTTATTTAGTCTTTTTAGAAAAAAAATTAATAATTATTTATCAGATAATGAAGCTTTTTATTTTTTGTTATTTGATACATTGCAATTGGGCATTCTTTTGTATTTGACAGGAGGAATTTACAATCCCTTTTCTCTATTATTAATTGCCCCTTTGATTATTTCTGCATCATATTTGCCAATAGTCTTTTCAGTTATTCTCTCTTTATTGTCTATTATAACAGTTATCTTAATTAGTTATTTTTATATTCCAATAACTTGGAATGATTCTTTTACCGTTCCTAATGTTTTCAGATATGGCTTAAGTTTATCATTGATAATTTCTTTAATATTTATTGCCATTTACGTTTATCTTCTTGCGAATTCATCCAGAAATATTTCTCAAGCTCTTTTTCATACTAGATCAGTTCTTGCAAATCAAAAAAAATTATCTGAAATAGGCTCTTTGAGTGCAGCTGCTGTTCATGAAATAAGCACTCCACTTAACACTATTTTTTTAATTTTAAATGATTTGCGTGACGAAAAGTTTGTAAGGAACAATAGTGAAATAAAGAAAGAAATTGAATTATTAAAATCCCAAGCAGAAAAATGCAGGGCCATTTTACTGACTCTTTCCCGGAATCCTCAAAATTTAAAAGATAAATTTTTTGATAATACTACTCTTTCAAACATAATTAAATTAAACTTTGATAAATTTAATAATAGGAAAATTAAGCTAGAAATTAACATTATTCCAAAAGGTAATGAACCATTTGTGTTTTTCAAAGATGAATTGATGTATGGTTTAGGTAATATTATTCAAAATGCTATTCAACACGCCAATTCAATTGTCAAAGCAGATATATATTGGAATGAAGCTCAATTTAAAATCATCATTAATGACGATGGAAATGGTTTTCCAAAAGAAATATTTGACAAAATTGGAAATCCTTATATCTCAAAAAATAATAATGGTATGGGCCTGGGTATTTTTATTGCAAAGAATTTAATTGAAAATATTGGGGGTTCAATTTTTTGTAAAAATGAAAAAGACGATGGAGCAAGTGTTGAAGTAATTATTATCCGTGATACTTAAACTTTATGAATAGAGAATTATTAATTGTTGATGACAATGTTCCTTTTAGAATCAGATTATCAAAATCGATGGAAAAAAAAGGATTTGTAGTTGAATCTTTTTCAAATTCAGAACAAACCAAAAGAAGAATTGCAGAAAAAAAATTTGATTTCGCAATAGTTGATATGAGATTGGAAGACGGTTCGGGTTTAGAGCTTATTAAATTTATTAATTCTAAGCATTCTAATACAAAATGCCTTTTATTAACCGGGTATGGAAATATAGCCACAGCTGTTGCAGCTATTAAATCAGGTGCAATAGATTATTTACCCAAACCTGCAGAAATCGATCAAATATTTGAAGCTTTAACTACTTCAAAAGATTCTTTGCCTCTACCTCCCGATAATCCTATGACTGCTGATAGAGTACGATGGGAACACATTCAAAGAGTATTCACTCAGTGTAACCGCAATGTTTCTGAAACAGCTAGAAGGCTTAGAATGCATAGAAGAACT
>PTLB01000028.1 GCA_002938255.1 Alphaproteobacteria bacterium MarineAlpha5_Bin3
TTAAATATTGATATAAAAAAAGCAACAGAACTTCAAAGAAAATACTATAGGCAACATGGTACAACTTTGAGAGGTTTGATGGACAATCACAATGTTGATCCAGATCACTTTCTGTCTGAAGTTCATCAATTAGACTATTCAATAGTTGGTCCCAATTTCAAATTAAATAGAGAATTAAAAAAATTAAAAGGCAGAAAAATTATATATACTAATGCAAATAGACAGCATGCAAATGATGTACTAATTCGCCTAGAACTAACAAACGTGTTTGATGAAATATTTGACATAAAAACTGCTAACTATATACCGAAACCTGAAGCATCTCCCTATGAACAAATAATTAGTGAGTTCAATATTGATCCCATAACCACAATTATGTTTGATGACATTGCTAAAAATCTTGTTCCGGCAAAAAATGTAGGATTTGCCTCTGTGTGGATTGATGTTGGATATGAGAATTTTAGTGATGATATAGCTAAATCAAAAAAATACTTAGATTATGAAACAAAAGATTTGTCCTTGTTTTTAGATGAGGTAAATAAGGAAAAAATATGAGTGATTTAAAAAATATCATTAATGATGCTTTTGAAAATAAGGGGGTGGTTTCTTTAACTACTACAGGTAGAATAAGGGATGCTGTAAACTCAACATTAGATCAACTTGACAAAGGTTCATTGCGTGTATCTGAAAAAGTTGATGGTGAATGGATTGTTAATCAGTGGTTAAAAAAAGCAATTCTTTTAAGTTTTAGATTAAATGATAATGAAGTCATCAAGGCCCCTCATGCCTCTTGGTTTGATAAAGTTCCCAGTAAGACTGTGAATTGGACACGAGAAGATCATGAGCGTGCTGGATTTAGGTATGTGCCTGATGCCGTTGTAAGAAAATCAGCCTTTATTGCAAAAGGCGTTGTCCTGATGCCCTGTTTTGTAAATCTAGGTGCATATGTAGATGAAGGAACAATGATTGATACGTGGGCAACTGTTGGTTCATGTGCTCAAATTGGTAAAAAATGTCATATTTCTGGTGGTGCTGGTATTGGGGGCGTTTTGGAACCTTTGCAAGCAAATCCAGTAATTATAGAAGATAATTGTTTTGTAGGTGCTAGAAGTGAAGTAGCTGAAGGGGTGATAGTTGGAGAAGGATCTGTTTTATCTATGGGTGTATTTATAGGTGCTTCAACTAAGATTATTGACAGAACGACTGGGGAAACTCATATGGGTAAAGTACCTCCATACTCTGTTGTTGTCCCTGGCTCTCTTCCAGGAAAGTCTCTTCCAGATGGTTCAGTTGGGCCTTCTCTTTATTGTACGGTTATTGTTAAACGTGTTGATGAAAAAACACGTTCTAAAACTTCTATCAATGATTTGCTTCGTGATTAATGACTAAAATTAATTTTGATCCTATTAACTTAACTCAAGCCTTAGTTCAGTGTCCAAGCGTTACTCCTAAAGATGAAGGTGCGCTTGATATAGTTGAAAATCACTTGAGTCATTTAGGCTTTAAATGCACTAGACTTCCTTTTTCTGATAAAAATTCTTATGATGTAGATAATCTTTTTGCTTCAATTGGATCTACAGGAAAACATTTGGCCTTTGCAGGACATACAGATGTTGTTCCTCCAGGCAATGAAGACTCTTGGAAGTATCCTCCTTTTTCAGCAAAAATTGATGGGGATAAATTATATGGGCGTGGCTCAGAGGATATGAAAAGTAATATTGCCTGTTTTATATCTGCTACTCATGCATTTATTGAAAAACACGGCGCTAATTTCAATGGAAAATTGTCATTCATAATTACCGGAGATGAAGAAAAAGATGCAATAAATGGTACGTCAAAAATGTTGGAATGGACTAAGCAAAACAATATTATTTTTGATCAATGTATTGTAGGTGAGCCAACATCTAATAAAAGTATAGGTGATAAAATTAAAATTGGGAGAAGAGGATCAATCAGTTTCTTTATAACAGTAAAGGGAGTTCAAGGACATACTGCTAATGCACACCGCGCAGAAAATTCCGCCCATCACTTAACTACATTGTTAAATAATATAATTTCAAAACCATTAGACAAAGGTAATGATAATTTTTTACCAACTTCCATACAAATTGCCACAATCGACATAGGCAATACTGCACAAAATATTATTCCTGAATTTGCCAAAGCTACAGTAAATATTAGGTTTAATGACATGCATACAAGTGAAAGCTTGATTGAATGGATGCAAAATCACATTGATAGTGTTTTTAAAAATATTGATAAATCAAGCTGCTCTTTTACTATAGATTCAAGTGCCGAAGCATTTCTAACAAAGCCTGGCTCTCTTAGTAAATTAATGTCTGATTCAATAGCCGAAGTAACAAGTAAAAATAGTAAAACTGAAATGGCAACAGATGGAGGAACATCCGATGCTCGTTTTATCAAAGATTACTGTGAAGTAGCTGAGTTAGGCATTAGAAATCAAACTCTACATCAGGTTAATGAGTTTGTTTACCTAAATGATTTAAAAGATCTTCAAAAAATATATTTAAAAATATTGGAAAATTATTTTAGTAAAAATTAATAACCTTTTTTAAGATTTACATCATTTTTAATTATACCTGTTTTTGTAATTTGTAACCAACGATTATGTATTTGTTCTATCGCACTATCCAAAACAGTAACACCCGCAATATGGGGTGTAATGATCACATTTTTTAAACTCCATAAAGGATGTTTTTTAGAAAGTGGTTCTTCTTTAAAAACATCTAAAGATGCATAAAAATTTTTGTTAGATTTCAAGTGACTAATTAAATCCTTTTCATTGACAGAAGTACCTCTTCCAACATTTATTAAAAGTGATTTTTTCTTCATTTTTCTTAAAAAATTTTTATTGATAAAATTTGTTGTATTAGGTGTCGAAGGTAAAATTGAAATAATAATATCGCTACTTTTGATAAAATCATTTAATTTGTTTTTTGAATATATTTGGAAAAAATTTTTTTTCTTTACAGGTGTATTTTTAAAGCCAACAACATTATAATTTATTTTTTGCAAATTTTGACCAACAATAGTCCCTATAAAACCAGCTCCTAAAATTCCAACTTGTATTTGATTATTCAAGTATGTGTCTAATTCATTCTGCCAAATTTTAGCTTTTTGTGCCTTTCTGTAGTGCTCAAGTTTTAATTGATGGTTCAAAATCTGTGACAAAACATGGTTAAATATCCTATCTGCCAAAGCAGGATCTTTTAATCTAACGATGGGGGTATCTTTGTAACTAGGCAAATTAAGTATATGTTCAACCCCGGCCCCTAAAGAAAAAATGGCTCTTAAATTTTTCAATTTTGCAAACAATTTGTCGGGTAAATTCCAAACAATTGCATAATCAATTTTGTCATAGTTAGGCTTGTCCTTAAATGTATAGATTTTTTTCCCTTTAAATTTTTTTTTAATATTTCTTAACCATTGTTTGTTATTGATAAAAGTGGAATGAAATAAAATATTCATAAAATCACTATGAATTATTAACTACCTTGTCAAAAATAGATTTGTATTTTTTAGTCACGGTATTCCACTGAAAATTTTCATGTGAACGCCTTTGGGCGTTCTCACCGAACAATATCCTTTTATTCTCATCCACTAACAAATCATGTATGCTTTGATATAATTCATCGATGTTGTTTATAATCACGCCTGTAGAATTATTGATTACTGCCTCTGGAGTGCCTCCTACATTAGAAGCTATAGAGGGAATACCAAAAAAAGCCGCTTCTAAATAGGAAATACCAAATCCTTCAATTGATCTACTTTTGCTTTCATCCAAGGTAGGCATTACCATTAAACTTGATCTTTCAAATAAAAATTTTTTTTGTTCATCATTAACCAAACCAACAAATAATACATTGTTTTGCAAATTTTTATCATTTACAAGTTTTTGCAAGGCGCGCTTTTCTGGACCTTCACCTGCAATAACATATTGAATGTTGGGAAAATCAGATAATAATTTTTTGATGCAATGGATGATGTGGGCGTGGCTTTTTCTTTTTTCTAATCTTGCTAAAGTTAATATAACAGGCTCGCCATTTACTTCCTTTAAAGAGTGCTCTTTATGATTTCTTAAGTCATTCGCCCCAGGATAAACATAATCAACAATAATTGTTGATTTAACTAATTCTTGAACTAATTTTTTTGTGTATAGCGAATTTGCAACAACGGCCGTACTTTTGTTAAGTGTATTCTTAATACGTTGAGCTTTTTTAAGATCATTAGATAATAGTTCGTTTCCATGAGCTAAACAAATAGAGGGAATATTTTTTGTGTTAAAATAGTCAATACCCAATTCCAAGCTCTTCCAGGTATCAGCTATAATTAGTTTGACTTTGTGTGATTCAATCAAAAGCTTAATTTCTTTAATTTTGCGTCGCTGTCGAAAAAATTTTAATCCACTTATTCGACGAACAAGAATTTCATCCTTGTGGTTGTTATCGTATATAGCGTCATAAAACATATGATGGCGATCAGCAAAAACAATTATTCTTTCACTCTTGCTCAAACCTACAGACAAATTACTAACAAGGCTTTCTATTCCTCCAAGACGACTTGGGAAGCATTGGGTTAAAATCAAAATCATTAATTTATTTAATTATATCGATTTAAAATTAAACTATATACCTCTAAATTAATATGCATTAATTGCATATCATACATTCAATTTTGTTGCTTTTATTGCATATATAAATACCTATATGAACATCTATGGAAAGGATAAATCAATAATGTTTTTTAAATCATTCATTACAACTCTTAATAGTAATTATAACGCTTTTAATGATTCTGGGTTCGATAACGTTGACCCAAACATCGTTAAATATTTCCGAACTGAATACGGGAAAGATTGGAAGGTTGCGCTTCAACACCATCTATACAAAAAAAGTGTAAATGGCAAAAAAGCTGCTTAGTAAACTTGAAAAGCTAGTTTCTGCCATCGCAAAAAGAGGATCATCACATAATACATGGTATGGATTTTCAAATAAGTACCATAAAAATCAAGTTGAAAAATACTTAGCAAATTCTTATGATCTCTATGATCTAGATTATCGTCAAAAAGAGCTAGACAGAAAAGGCACCTACAATAAACTTTATATTCAATAATTACTTATTATCTTTTAGAGGGGCGTGGTCACCTTAGTCAACCATTCCTTTTCTTGAGATTTAAGATAAGGACTTAATTTATTGTATACATCTTGGTGATATATATTTATCCAATTTATTTCATTGTCTAACAGAATACTTTTCTCAATTAGATCCCTGTCTATTGGGGCCCAAGATATTGTTTCAAAAAACATAGTATTGTTGGATTTAATACAAGCAATTATTAAATTCTCTGTACGAATGCCGTATTCATTTATTTTATAGTATCCAGGTTCATTCGATAAGATCATGCCGGGATAAATTATTCCGTCGCTTAATCCTTGATTTTTTGCAATTCTTTGCGGACCTTCGTGAACACTTAAAAAACTTCCAATTCCGTGGCCTGTTCCATGATCGTAATCGCACCCTATTGCCTGAAGACTTTCACGCGCCAAAGGATCTAGGGTTGAGCCAACACTATTGGATGCAAACTCAGCTGTTGCTATAGCAATATGACCCTTTAAAACTCTTGTGAAACGATCTTTTTGTTCATTAGTAGCTTTTCCAAATATAACAGTCCTAGTTATGTCAGTTGTTCCATCCCTATATTGCACTCCAGAGTCAACAAGATAAATAGAGTTATTTTCAAAAGACAAATTTGTCTCTGGGGATACTCTGTAATGGGGCAGGGCTGCATGCGGTCCAAATGCGGAAATAGTATCAAACGAAGGAGAATAAAATAATTCATTTTCTTTACGTAAATTCAGTAAGTAATCCGCGGCATTAATTTCATTTGTTTCACTGATTTTCATTATATTTTTTAACCAGTACAAAAATTTTGTAATACTTGCACCGTCACGAATATTTGCATTTCGAGCTCCTAATAATTCAATTTCGTTTTTTTGTGCTTTTGGATATGTACAAGGATTAGACAAATAATTAATTGTTATATCATTGTTCAAACAAATTTTTTTAAAATTATAAACAGTTTGTTTTTCATCCATTCCAACAATCTTATCCTTACCTATCTTTCCTATAAATTCATAAATACTTTCAAAAGAATGGAAGTTAACAAATTTTTCTAATTCATTTTTAATAGATCTAATTTTTTTTTCTTCTACAAAAAATTCAACGTTACCTTTTTGAGGGATAATAACGAAGCAACAAAGTAAGGGGGTGTAATCAATATCATTGCCACGTATGTTTAATAACCAAGCAATGGAGTCTAAAGAGGTTAAAATATAATAATCAATAAATGTTGAAGCCAGAGAATTTTGAATTTCAGATATTTTATCCCTGCCTGCCTTACCTACATATTTAAAGTCATGAATAAAGGCTTTCGATTGTGGGTAAAAAGGTTGGGTTTTCCAATATTTATCTATTGGATTGTTGTCTAAATATTGCAAACTAGATTTTCTATTATCAACAATCTGTTGAATTTTTTCTACCTCTTCAACAGAATGCAATGTTGGATCTATAGCTATAATTTTTCCCTCGAAACATAACTCCTCTAAAAAGTTCCAATAATCTTTCAGATGTTTCACTAAAAAAAACTCTGAATCAGTTTGCTCTTGGGCTTGAATAGAATAGCGTCCATCCACAAACAAATATGCTTTTTCTTGGAAAATAATGGCTTTCCCACTTGATCCAGAAAAATTACTTATCCATTGCAAACGCTCAGCATAGGAAGCAATATATTCGCCTAAAAATTCATCGGTACGATTAATTATAAACACATCGATAGAGTGATCCTTCATCCAAGTTTGAATTTTTTGTAAGGGGTTCATTATTTTTCTTTTGCAATACTAGAAAAAAGTTCACCATCAATGTTACCGCCTGAAATCATCACAATTATTGTTTTATTTTCCACGTCAAGTTTCTTATTTAACAAAGCCGAAGCAGCTACAGCTCCGCCCGGTTCTGTGATAATTTTTAAATTTTCTGCTAGTACAACAATTGTACTTTTAACCTCTTTGTCGCTTACTGTTAATCCATCTGTGAGTGTTTGTTGATTAATTGCAAATGTAATATCACCAGGTTGCGGTGCAAGAAGTGCATCGCATATGGATTGTGCTCCCTTTTTTATTGGGGTGATAAAATTTGATCGGAATGACAATTGGGTATCGTTAAATTCCTCTGGTTCAACTGAATAAATCTCGATATTTGGAAACTTATGTTTAAGATAGGTAGAAGTCCCGGCAATTAGTCCTCCTCCTCCACAGCAACATAGGTACACATCAGGACGGATATTTTGATCTAACAGTTCTTCTGCTATTTCCTTGCCCGCAGTGCCTTGTCCAGCGATAATATCCAGATCATCATATGGTTTAATAATAGTTTTTTTTGTTGTTCTTGCAATATCATTGGCTATATCCTCTCTAACACCACTTGCAGGATCATATAAAACAACTTCCGATCCATATCTCTTGGTATTATTTATTTTAATAGAAGGGGCATTCTTGGGCATAACAATAGTCGATGAAATATTATTTAGTTTTGATGCATAAGCTACCGCTTGAGCATGATTCCCAGAGGAATAGGCCACTACTCCCTTTTTTTTTTCATTTTTTGTTAGTTGACCAATCTTATTGCTCGCTCCTCTCAACTTAAACGATCCCGTCCATTGCAAATTTTCCAATTTGAAAAAAACTTTAGCTTTGGTTATTTTGTTGATTTCTTCATTAGATACTAATGGTGTTTTAAGTATTAAAGACTTAACCCTTCCATAAGCGTCATCTACATCCTTAAAACTAAAAGTAGTCATGAATTCCTTCTATGGTTGCCCTTCTAATAACTCAACATATTATATTGGAAAAATAAATAAAAAAATGTATTCCGTTTTTATGAAAGATAGTAATATAGTTTCACCTTGTATCTCGGTGTGCAAAACTGATCCCATTTCAGGCTTTTGTTATGGATGTGGAAGATCAAATGAAGACAAAACTGGGTGGAAAAATCCTGAAACACCGAATGAATGGAAAATTGCCAATCTTGAAACAATTAGAAATCGCTTAAATGGATGGCAAAAAGAAGCTTTTGACAAATCGTATGCATTTAAAAAAGAAACAGGAATGTCTCTTATCAAGAAAAAATTACTTGAACAAAAAAAATAAATGTTAATTCTTACTCAGTTAAACAACCCGCAAGAAGTTTACTTTATCATCAAATAAACACGGTTGGCATTGTTGCCGCTTTTGATAATTTTTACGCTGATATTGCTGTATGAAATAGAATTCTATTAAGATATAAAATTATCTATAGAGTTAATAAATTTGTAAAGAATCTAATTTAGTATAAAATCATTTTTTTACGGAGGCAATCTGCTAACTTTTAAATGGGGGATTATATGATTGAAAATTTTAATGGACCCATATACTTAATTCTTTTCATAATTTTGTTGTTGGGAAATGTATTTTACGCTTACTGCACCTTGATTAATACCAAAAATTGGCTTGATAAATATGGTACACATCATTCTGCAGTTTTAATAACAAGGATTCTAGGATCTTTAATTTCAGGCTTTGTATTAATTGGTATTTATATATTATTTACTGGAACTGAGGGTACTTGGGCATATTTTGCAACAATGTTTATTGGTTTTGTAATAATGTCCATTATTGGTATTCATTTTGTAGAAGTTGATTATCCTAATAATTACAAAGACAAAGAGGGGTTTGAAAACGTAGTAATAACTAAAGAAGGTTATATACCTGCTATAATATTTGCAATTATAAATGCAATTATAATATATGGATTATCAGATAAAATTTACGCTTAATAACTAATATTCTACTTTTAATAAATATAAACCATGAGCAGGTGCTGTCGTACCTGCTTTTGATCTATCTTTGCTCTCGATGATTTTTTTTATATTAGTGGGTGAAATTTTTCCTTTACCAACATCAACTAAAGTTCCAGTTATTATTCTAACCTGTGAATGAAGAAATGATTTTGCAGCTACATTAATAACAATATATTGCTTGTTTTTTTTTACTGTACAACTTTGTATAGTTTTAATTGATGAAGAAGCCTGACAATCAATTGATCTGAATCCATTAAAATCATGTTTTCCTTCAAAGTTTATTGCGACCTTCTTCATAGCATTAATATTTAATTGCTTAAAAACACCCCAGGCTTGATTTTTATATAGTGTTAATGGTGAACGTCTATTTATAATTAAATATTCATAACTTCGTAATTGCGCAGAAAATCGAGCATGAAAATCTCCATTAACTTCTTTCGCATCTAAAATAGCTATTGGTAGCGGTCTTAAATGCTGATTGATACCGTCACGAATGCTATCCAATGAAATTTTATTAGAAAGTTCAAAATGCGCTACTTGACCTTTAGCATGCACGCCAGAATCTGTTCTGCCTGCTCCAAATACATTTACAGTTTCAGATGTTATTTTTTTTATAGCATCTTCAATTGAAGATTGAATAGAAGGGCCATTCTTTTGCCTTTGCCACCCAACAAATTCAGTACCGTCATATTCTACTGTAATTTTAAACTTAGGCATTTATTTTTTGTCCAACTGCAAAATCAAACCCTCTTAAAAACTCATCTATTTTCATTGGCTTTTTTCCTTCACGTTGAACAATAGTTGGGCAAATTATTCCATTATTACAACCAATGTGGAATTGATCATTCACAATAGTTGAAGGCTCGCATGCTCCCTCCCTCAATTTCGCTTTGATTATTTTTATTCGCTCCTTATTAAAAACAAACCATGCAGAAGGTTGAGGTGCAAATGCTCTAATTCGGTTATAAACTGTGAGTGCATCTTGATTAAAATCTAATTTTCTCATTTCGGTAGTAATTTTACTAGCATGGGTAGCCATGTCTTCCTTTTGAATCTCAAACTCAACATTTTTGTTAAATAAATCTGGCAATGTGGAAATTAGCAACTTTGTGCCTTTGGAGTTTAATAATGTTGTTAAATCATTTTTATCAATATGTGGATCAATAGCTATACTGTCTCTTGCAATAATAGGTCCTGCGTCTAGTTTCTCTATAAGTTTAAAAATTGTCAGTCCAGTAATTTTATCACCATTAAGTATGGCATGCTCAATTGGAGCAGCGCCTCGCCACCGCGGTAAAAGTGAAACGTGTATGTTAATGCATCCAAAACGTGGAAGCTGAAGAATAAACTTTGGCAATAACAAACCATACCCCATGACCACTATTATATCA
>PTLB01000029.1 GCA_002938255.1 Alphaproteobacteria bacterium MarineAlpha5_Bin3
CCGCATTCAGGCGTAATAACTAAATTTGATGAATGTATTATTTGAGTCCAGTTTTTAAAGTTTAAATTTTCAAAAATAACAACCTCATTTAAAGTCTTAAAATGATCAAATTGATAATTATTAATAATTGGATATCTTTTAAATATTAAATTAAATTTTTCTTTTGTTGAATCATCTGTAGTAAGAGCTAGATTAAATTTACTTTGTAACTTTAAAATGAGGTTTAAGAAGTCACTCTCAGCATAATAATTATTTATCCATCTTGCAGATAAATGTACTAGACAAATTTTTTTTTCTGAAGCAATAACTTTAAACTTGGGTAAAAAATTTTCAATTAAAAGATTTTTTTCATATGTCACATCACATTTATCTAACAACTTAAACATCATTTCAGTGCAATGAATAGATTGATTGTTATTAAATCTTTTGATGCGATTAATTATGAGTGTTTTTTGAAAGAATATTTTTGATAAGATTAAAAATAATAACTTAGAATAATATTTTTTTTTATAACGAGACAAAAAAATTAAATTACCTTTTTTTGATGCTTTAGAGAACAAACATAAAAAAAAACTTTTCCACCCAGGAGAAAAATTTAAAATTAAATCATATTTTTCTTTGTTTAATTTGTTTTCATCATTAATATTAAATATCCTATCAATATATTTAAAACTTTTTATTACTTGCACATTTCTAGATGAAGCAAAAACATGAATTTTGATGGAAGAATCAATTGATTTAATAGATTGAATGATAGGCAATGTTAATATCATATCACCCATTCTATCTATTCTTATTATACCGATTTTCATTATTTTAACTTAATCTAACCAGTCATTTTTATTATTTACTATATCAATATACTAATTTTTTTTTGGGACTTTTGATTATCTTATAAATTAGCCAGTAATTTAAAAAATGAAGTCTTGAAAAAAAAGTAATTACCCCCTATATCCGTTTAAAAATATGATATTCTTCTTTACTCTTATCTATGCTATTTAGATATAGTTTCATCTTATTCACAATCAAGCGTTTTGGCCCTTAATTACAGAGCAAAAAAAGACGTTGGTCCAAGAACAAACGAGCAAATCACTGCTAGTCAGGTTCGTGTAATATCTTCCACTGGAGCTCAATTAGGAATTATAAGTATTCGTGAAGCTCTTAACTACGCTGAAGATGAGGGGTATGATTTAGTTGAGGTATCTCCTGATGCGAAACCACCTGTTTGTAAAATTATAGATTATGGAAAATTAAAATATAAAGAACAGAAAAGTAAAAAAGAAGCTAAGAAAAAACAAAAGACCATTGAGGTTAAGGAAATAAAAATGCGGCCTGGAATTGACACACATGATTATCAAGTGAAAGTTAAGGCCTTAAAAAAATTTATTAGTGGTGGAAATAAAGTTAAGGTTTCAATGCGTTTCAGAGGAAGAGAAATGGAGCATCAAAATCTGGGCCTAGATTTGCTAAAAAAATTAACAGAGGAAGTATCTGAGTATGCCAAAGTTGAAGTGCCACCTAAAAGTGAGGGTAAACAAATAATGATAATTTTAGTCCCTCAAATGGTAAAATAGCATAATCTTATTGCTTGTTAAAGTCATTTTGTCTATAAGCCTCCTCACATCAACTATGGCCTGCGGGGCAGCCTAGTGATTAAATTATTATCAAGGAGTTAAAATGCCCAAGCTAAAAACTAAAAGCAGTGTTAAAAAACGTTTTTCTCGTACTGGAACAGGAAAAATAAAATTTAAGCCAGCGGGTAAGAGGCATGGTATGAGTAAACGTTCAAATAAATTTATACGCAATACAAAAAAATCATGCATTATGTCTCAGGGTGATGTTAAATTAATTGATCATATGTTGCCTTACAATAAATAGAGGTAAATTATGACAAGAGTATCAAGAGGAGTAACGACACACGCGAGACATAAAAAAGTAATAAAACGTGCAAAAGGGTATTATGGTAGAAGAAAAAATGTTTTTAGAGTAGCTGTACAAGCTGTTGAACGTGCACAACAATATGCATATCGAGATAGAAGAAAAAGAAAAAGTGATTTTCGTGGTTTGTGGATTCAGCGTATTAATGCCGGTGTAAGAATACACGGGATAACATATTCCCAATTTATTGATGGCCTTAAAAAGGCGACTATTGAAATTGATAGAAAAATTTTAGCAGAACTGGCCGTGAATCAACCTGACGTATTTAAAACTTTGGTTGAAAAAGCACAATCTGCTAGGTAGTTTTTTACCAATATATAATTTATATATAGACGCATGTCTTTATCATTGGATAAAAATGACATTACAGCAAGAATAAACAAGATATCTTCAATAGAGGAACTTGAAAAACTTCGCATTGAATATATAGGAAAAAAAGGCTTTCTTTCTAATGAGATGCAGTCTCTTTCCTTATTATCTATTGAAGAGAAAAAAATCAAAGGGCAAGAATTAAATTTATTCAAATCATTTTTTGAACAAACAATTAACAATAAAAAAAGTGATTTAGAGATATCAGCTCTTAATGAAAAATTAGAAAATGAACAAATAGACGCCACTCTACCTCCAAGAGATTTTAATACAGGAAAAATTCATCCAATCAGTCAAACCATATATAAAATTATAGATATATTTTCATCGATGGGTTTTTCTGTGGAGAGCGGTCCTGATATTGAAACGGATTTTAATAATTTTACAGCATTGAACATTCCTTCTCACCATCCAGCTCGAGAAATGCAAGATACATTCTATATTGAAGACAAAATAAATAATGAAGATAAGGTTTTAAGAACGCACACAAGCCCTGTGCAAGTAAGAACTATGCTTGAAACAAAACCTCCCATTAGAATTATTGTTCCAGGAAGAACCTACAGAAGTGATTCTGATGCCACGCATACGCCCATGTTCCATCAGGTTGAGGGTTTATTAATCGATAACTCATCGTCCATGGCACATTTAAAAGGATGTTTAATTGATTTTCTAAAAGAATTTTTTGAAATTAATGATTTACAATATCGTTTTCGACCAAGTTATTTTCCTTTTACAGAGCCTAGTGCAGAAATGGATATAGCCTTTACAAAAAACAATGATGTTTGGAAAGTTGGAGCAGGAGATCAATGGCTTGAAATTTTAGGATGCGGAATGGTTCATCCAAAAGTTTTGGAAAACTGCAAAATAGATTCAAAAACCTTTCAAGGTTTTGCTTTTGGAATGGGCATAGAACGATTATCAATGCTTAAATATGGAATAACTGATGCAAGAAGTTTTTTTGAAAGTGATTTTAGATGGCTTAATCATTATGGTTTTGATCCTTTGGACTTAACAACTTCTTCAGGTATATAAAATGAAATTTACACTTAGTTGGTTAAAGGATCATTTAGACACAACAGCTGATATTAAAACAATTGTAAACACACTGACAAACATAGGTTTAGAAGTTGAATTCGTTGAAGATAAATCAGAGAAATTTAAATATTTTACTGTGGCAAAGGTAGTTAATGCAACTAAACACCCTAATGCAGATAGATTAAAAGTTTGTGAGGTTCAAACAAATAAAGGAAATTTTCAAGTAGTTTGTGGAGCCTCTAATGCTCAAACAGGAATGCTAGGTATTTTTGCTCCGATAGATACTTTTGTACCAGGTACAAAAATGCACTTAAAGAAATCAGAAATACGAGGCGTTGAATCTTGTGGTATGCTTTTGTCTGAGAGAGAACTTGGTATTTCAGATGAGCATGAAGTCATAATAGAATTAAGCAACGTCCATAAAATTGGTGACCCCGTTGCTAAAATTTTTGGATTTGATGATCCAGTTATAGAAATAAATATAACGCCCAATAGATCCGACTGCTTATCAGTCAGAGGAATTGCACGTGACTTAGCTGCAGCAGGCCTAGGTTCTCTTATAGAATTAAAAGTTAACAAAATTAAAGGTGGCTTTGTTAGTGGTGTAAAATGGTTGAGAAAATTTAATCAAAAAGATAAATATTTATGTCCTGGAGTGGCAGGTCGTTTTTTTAAGAATGTGAATAATACATCAAGTCCTGAGTGGTTAAAAAGTAGACTAACCGCAATTGGTTTGCGACCAATTAGTGCGCTAGTCGATATCACTAATTATATAACCCATGATTTAGGCCGCCCACTTCATGTTTATGATGCAGATAAGCTAAGTGGTAACTTAACAATGCGAAAAGCAGTTGCCGGGGAAAAATGTAAAACATTAGATGAGAAAGAATATCTTCTCTCAGAAGACATGGTTGTAATCAGTGATGATAAAAATCTCCATGGAATTGGAGGTGTAATAGGAGGTCTGGAAAGTGGCTGCTCTTTAGAAACTCGCAGTGTTTTTATAGAGGTAGCTTTATTTGATCCCATTAGCGTAACCAAGACAGGAAGAAAGCTAAATTTACAAAGTGACGCACGGTACCGATTTGAAAGAGGTGTTGATCCAACTTCAATTGAATGGGGTGTTGATATGGCTACTCAGATGATAACGCAAATATGTGGAGGGGAGGTTAGTACAATAGAAGCAGACAAATCTTCAATTCAAAAAAATAAAATTATCAACTTTGATACAAACTCAACAAAAACTCTTGGTGGGATCAGTATTGATACCAAAGATCAGACAACCATTTTAAACAATCTTGGTTTTTTGGTAAAATCCAAAAAAAACACTGTAATTGAAATAACTGTGCCAACTTTTAGACCGGATATTGACGGACCTGCTGATATAGTTGAAGAAATTTTAAGAATTTATGGCTTTGATAAAATTATCCCTATTTCTTTGTCAAAAGATATTAATAACAATAAAGAAACATTAAGCGCTAATCTTAAATCATTTTATAAATCAAAAAGACTTATTGCTAATCGCGGATATCTAGAAACAGTTTCTTGGTCATTTATAGATTCGAAAGAGGCAAATTATATAAATAATAATGTATCAATAGATATTAAGAATCCTATTAGCACTGATTTGAGTTCCATGAGACCATCCGCCTTTCCCAACCTCTTGAGTTCTATAAATCCTAATGTAGCTAGGTTATATACCAATGGCAAATTGTTTGAGGTTGGACCAAACTTTAATGGACTTGAAGAAGTTGACCAGCAAATGGTAGCAACGGGGATACAATATGGTTCATCTAGCTCTTCTTCTTGGTTAAATGAAGCAAGAGTAACTGATGTATTTGATGTAAAAAGTGATATTTATTATGTTCTTGAGCAATTAAATGTACCTATAGAAGGCTTAATTTTTAAAACATTGCGTAATAATGTATTTCATCCAGGTAAATCAGCACAATTAATATTGGGAAAAAGTATCATAGCTAATTTTGGCGAACTAAACCCCTTACTTTTAAAAAGATTTGATATTAAAGCTGTTGTTTGTGGTTTTGAAATCTTTATTGATAAGTTAGAACAATTTCAAATCAAAAAAACTTCTACCAAAAAAGCATATGATAATAACCCCTATCAAGTCGTAGAAAGGGATTTTTCATTTTTATTTCCTAAGAACATTAAGGCAATTGATTTGATCAATAATATTAAAAAAATTGATAAGCAAATAATAAAAAAAGTTATAATTTTCGATGTTTTTGAAGGAAAAAAATTACCAGAAAATAAAAAAAGCATTGCCTTAAAAGTTATATTGCAGCCATTAGAAAAAACATTTACCGACAGCGAAATAGAAAAAATTTCAACAAATATTATTGATCTTATCTCAAAGTCATTTGGGGGTGAACTAAGACATTAATGACAGAATTAAATAATCTAAGAAATTTTTCCATTATTGCTCACATTGATCATGGTAAATCTACCTTAGCTGATAGATTAATTCAGTTTTGTGGCGGGCTTACACAAAGAGAAATGAAAGAACAAGTTTTGGATTCCATGCAGTTGGAAAGAGAAAGAGGCATAACTATCAAAGCACAAACAGTTCGCCTTAATTATAAGAGTGAGGATGGAAACAATTTTGTTTTGAACTTAATGGATACACCCGGTCATGTAGATTTTGCCTATGAAGTTTCACGTTCTTTAGCGGCTTGTGAGGGATCAATTCTGATTGTCGACTCAACCCAGGGTGTCGAAGCACAAACACTCGCAAATGCTTACCAAGCAATAAATAATAATCATGAAATAATCCCGGTTTTAAACAAGATTGATTTGCCCTCCTCTGAACCGACGAGAATAAAAAATCAAATTGAAGAAATTCTAGGAATAGATTCCCAAGACGCCGCTTTAATTTCTGCTAAAACTGGAGAGGGTATAAAAGAACTATTAGATAAAATTGTAAATCATCTTCCACCTCCTTCCGGATACAAAGACAAGCCTCTCAAGTGCATATTAGTCGATAGCTGGTACGATAGTTATTTGGGAGTTGTTGTTCTTGTAAGAGTTATTGATGGAGAGCTAAAAAAGAATCAAAAAATTCGTTTTATGGCTGCTGGTGTTACACATACAATTGATAGGGTCGGAATTTTTTCTCCTAAGCCTGAAGAAGTGGCTAGCTTAGGTCCTGGGGAAATTGGTTTTATTAATTCGGGTATTAAAAATGTTTCTGATTGTAAGGTAGGAGACACAATCACCGATGACAGAAATCCTACATTAAAACCTTTTCCAGGTTTTAAGCCATCTCAGCCGGTTGTGTTTTGTGGGATGTTCCCTGTTGATTCAGATGATTATGAACATTTTCGAGATAGTATGGTTAAATTAGCACTGAACGATTCAAGTTTTTCTTATGAGCCAGAAGTCAGTCCAGCTTTGGGTTATGGATTTAGGTGTGGTTTTTTGGGTCTATTACATTTAGAAATTATCAGAGACAGGCTAGAAATTGAATTTAATCTTGAGCTTGTAACTACAGCACCCTCAGTTGTTTATAAGATAAATATGAAAGATGGCAGAATAATTGATTTACACAATCCCACTGACATGCCCGATCCTGTGAAAATAAATAATATTGAAGAACCATGGATTAAAGCCACCATAATTGTACCAGACGAATATCTTGGAACTGTATTAGAGCTTTGCACTTCCAAAAGAGGTGTTCAAAATAATTTAAGCTATGTAGGATCAAGGGCAATGATTGAATATAAGTTACCCCTTAATGAAGTTGTATTTGATTTTTATGATAGATTAAAATCAATTACGAGAGGTTATGCAAGTTTTGACTACGAACTCGCTGGATATAAAGTTAATGATCTGGTTAAAGTTAGTGTGATGATTAATGGTGATCCAGTTGATGCGTTGTCGTTAATCGCCCATAGAGATAGGTCACAAAGCCGGGGCCGGGCTCTTTGTGAAAGATTGAAAGATTTAATACCTCGTCAACAATTTAAAGTGGCTATTCAAGCGGCGATTGGCGGTAAAATTATAGCAAGAGAAACTGTTGCTTCATTTAGAAAAGATGTAACACAAAAACTATATGGTGGGGATGTGACTAGAAAAAATAAATTGTTAGATAAACAAAAAAAAGGAAAGAAAAGAATGAGGCAGTTTGGCAAAGTTGATATACCTCAGAATGCTTTTTTAAATGCTCTGAAAATGTCAGATAACTAGTTACTAATTAGATTTACATTAAAACTAATAACTACTCTTTCTTCATCAGATAAATTCGTTTCTACTGAGTGATGAAGGTAGCTAGGAAACAAAACCAGCAGCCCATCTTCTGGTTTTATGGTGTGAGCAGTCGCATTGAGTTTATTTGGACCAGTTGTTTTTGGGTGGCTAAATGTCGGACCTGAGCGTGGATCATAAAAGCAAATATTTCCACAATCAGAGGGCGCTTTAACATAATAAGCACCGCTAATAAAATTATTGCCATGGATATGTCTTTCATTCAAAGCATGTTTTTGATTAATTATGGACCACATACTTGTAATCTTTACTGTTTGATTTTTTAAATCCCAATTCATATCTATCAAAGCTTTGTTTAGTTTTGTGGATATAGCATTAACAAATATTATAACGTTCTCATTATTAAGTTCAAAATCTTTTGAATGCCAGCCTTTAAAATTACTTCTTCTTACTCCTTCTGGATCATTTGTTTTTAATTCATCAATATAAGAAAAAATCTTTTGGTTAACATGTTTGTAATTGTTAATTATAGAAGCCCATACTGGAGTGGGAAAAAATAAATTTAGATCCACTTTTTGTTCTGTCATATAATCACTATATATATATTATTGCGAAAAGTATTATAACATCTTAATTTAGTACATATCTAAATAAGTTATTGAAATTATTTTATGAATATCAATAGTAAAATTAAAGAAGCTCTATTAAAAAAATCACAGGGGGATATTTCTGGTGCTGAAAGTATTTTTCTGGAAATTCTAGATTTTTCACCACTACAATATGAAGTTTTAATAAATTTAGGCCTAATTTACGTTCATAAAAAAATGTATGAAGCATCCATTTACTATTTTAAACAAGCCAGTGAAGCAGATAAGAACAATATTGATCCTTATATTAATTTAGGCAATGTTTATACATTGAAAAAAAATTATACAAATGCAATCCAATTTTTTGAACTAGCGCACAAGATAGACCAAACAAATTTGAATGTAATAAATAATCTATCTTTTTTGTACAATGAAATTGATAAATTAATAGAATCAAAAAAAATAATTACTATTGGTTTAAAAATAGATCCCACAAATTATTTTCTTTTAAATTTGCTTGGATTGATTTTTGTAAAAAAAGAAAAAATTTCAGAGGCTATTGATTATTATATTCAATCAATTAAGTCCAACCCAAATTATTGGGATGCATACAGTAATTTATTATTTATTCTGGAAAAAACCAATAAATTAGATCTGTTTAAAAAATACATAGATGATGCAAAAAAAATATTTACAGACCAACCTCCCATTAATTTATTTGAAGCAAGTTATCTTATGCGAAAAAAAAATTATCTTAAATCGAAAAAAATTTTATTGGAAAATCAATTTATTGATAAATTAATCAATCAGGAGGACAATTTAATTAAATACCACGATCTTCTTGCAAAGAATTTGGATTTTCTAGATGAATCAAATTCAGCCTTCGATCATTTTAATTTGAGAAATAATATTAAATCCAATCAATTACATAATAAAATTTACGATAAAAATATAATTCTGGATTTAATTCAAAATTATAAAAAATATTTTATAAAAATTAATCTAGATAAATTTACAAAACCTGTAATTCCTGAAAAATATCAAACACCAATTTTTCTTGTTGGGTTTCCTCGATCAGGAACAACTCTGTTAGATAGCATTTTGCGATCCCATTCAAAAATACTGGTGTTGGAAGAAAAGCTTATAATTTCATCTATTAGAGATCGTTTTTTTGAAAAAAATAATAATAAAATAAATTCATTAGAATTGTTAAGCGATGATGATATTTTATCCCTTCAATCTGAATATTTTGATATGCTGCATGAGATTATGAATGAAGATATTCATAATAAAATTATCATAGATAAACTTCCATTAAATTTGATTGAAGTAGCATTTATCAAAAGAGTTTTTCCTCAAAGCAAGTTTATTCTCATGTTGCGACACCCTTGCGATACTGTCCTAAGTTGCTTCATGTCAGATTTTAAGATTAACGAAGGTATGGCTAGTTTTTATAATTTAAAAGATGCTACAATTTTATATAATGAAGTTTTTTCCTTATGGGACCAATATTTGGAAGTGTATGATTTGGCTTACCATATAGTTAAATATGAGGAGGTTGTATTAAATTTTGACAATACTATAAAAAAAACCATTAATTTTTTAAATGTAGAATGGGAAGAAGATGTTAAAAATTTTAATGCGACTGCATTAGCGCGAAAGAAAATAAATACCCCAAGTTACAATCAAGTTGTTCAACCTTTATATGAAAAATCAATCAACCGATGGAAAAAATATGACGAGATCAAAAAAATTTATTCATCGCTAGAGCATTGGATAAAAAAATATAATTACAACTAACCGAAGTATATTATCTCATATCTACATTAAAACTAATAAATGTATCAAGGTTTGATCCTAATTCTAATATTAAAGCTAAAGAATGGAACAAGGAGAAGATTAAAACTAGAAAGGAGTAATGAGTTTTAAGATTATTTTTGATCACACTTTGATCACACTTACGTTA
>PTLB01000003.1 GCA_002938255.1 Alphaproteobacteria bacterium MarineAlpha5_Bin3
GTAAATATTATACTTATTTCTGTAATGTTTTTTAAATATTTTTTGTGGATATATAATTTTATGTTTACCGATAAGTTGATTAATATCCTCCCAATTATGATATAGTTTTACGGATTTGGCGGCTACAAAAGCTACTCCAAGTGATGAGTGTTTTTTTCATAAGTTAATATTACCCCATCTAAGACAATTATACCACTTTGAAATCCCCCCTATTTGTATAGTTGCAGACACTCTCTAGTCGCAAATTCGTCAAAAACGAGAAATTACTGCAGACACTTTTGAAAAAGTCTTATATATTGCGACTTGGGGAACATAGTTTAGGAAACAGAGCGCCCCGCTACAATTTATAGTTCGTAAACTTCCCAATTAGTTTTTTTTGAAACTCTGTCATATAGAGATTTTGCTCTTAGATTATCATTGCGCGTTATCCACCTAACCAAACCCCATCCTTTTTCTTTAGAAATTTTATCTAATTTTAAAATAAGTTTCTCACCAATTTTTAAACCTCTGTAGTCAGGAGAAACAAACAAATCATCTAAAAAACCAATATCCTTTCCTCTTAAAGGACTTGGCATTCTTCTGTAATGAGCAAAGGCAACTATTTTTTCTTCAAACTCACAAATCAATCCATTAAGTTCATGCTGTTCATCTGTCAACCAACTCCATATGGTATTTAATATAGTCTGTGTCATTTCAACTTTATAAAACTCAGCATAACCGTGATAGAGTTTTTGCCAGTCTTCTTTATCGTTAAGTTTTATGCTTCTAATAAATGTTGTGTCCATAAGACAATTTATAGCATAGCACGAAGTCTCCTGCAAAAGTCCTGCAAAAATATTGATTTCCTTACACGAAGTTTTTGAAAATGTGTTGGTTTTTGTGGTATAAATGACTAGAGGCGAGTAACAGAACGCCCCATTTATGACTAATAATTATTTTAGTATTATAATTAAATATGAAAACCAAGTTAATTGCACTGTTTGTTATTTCTACATTTTTAGTTTCTTGTAATACTACGAGACCAACAGACGTAAAAAAATCTGACACCCAAAAAATTACTTCAATTAAATACGGTAATATTATTTCATCAATGCCTGTAAAAATTAAAGGTGAAGGTAGCGTAATCGGTGCAACAGCAGGAGGATTAATAGGCGGTCTTCTAGGTACTCAAGTATGCGGTGAAAAAGAAACTGCTGGAACTAAATGTCAAGATATTGCGATTGTCTACGGAACGATAGGTGGTGCAACTATTGGATATGTTACAGAAGCATTATTAGGCAATCATGATGGTTATCAATATATTATTGACATTGATAATAACAGTGAAGATGTTGCCATAGTTCAAGGAAATAAAACTCTTTTAGAAAATGGTGGGAGAGTAGTAATTATCTATGGAGATACAATCAGAGTTCTACCTTATACAGAATAAACTTACCTTGAAATAAATTTCAATTATACCTCTTTGAAATCTCCTTATTTGTATAGGTAGCACACAGACAGAAGTCGCAAAATCATCAAAAACACGAAATCAGAGCACACAGAAAAAGCACACAGGCGCAAAAAACTATTATATTATGTGACATTGGGAACATAGTTTAGGAAACAGAACGCCCCATTTAAAAAATATGTCAAAAAAAAAAATAGGATATGATGATGCTTATTCATTAAAGACACCCGAAGATTCCATAAAACTCTACAAAAAATGGGCACAAGCCTATGATGAAGATTTTGCTTTAAGTTCAAATTATCTTTCACCTGCTAAAATTTGTAGTTTTTTTAATAAACATGCAAGAAATACTGATACTCCAATTCTTGATGTTGGTGCTGGAACCGGTTTGGTTGGTGAATGTTTAAATAAAACAGGCAATAAAAAAATCATTGGAATAGATATATCTCCAGAAATGTTGGAACAAGCAAAATTAAAAGGATGTTATTCTTCCCTAGTGAGTGCTAATGTTACAAAAAAAATTCCATTAAAAAATAATTCTGTTGGAGCAGTTGTAAGTGCAGGAACTTTTACTCATGGGCATGTGGGACCAGATGCTTTTGATGAACTCTTACGTATTACAAAACCGGGAGGATTATTCGTTTTATCCATTAATTCAAAAGTATTTATCAAGGGTGGTTTTCAAGAAAAATTCTCAAGAATTAAAAACAGTATTTCTGTTCCTATTTTTAATGAATTTAAAGCTCATGGTAATAATAAAGATGAAAACTTTAGCAAAATAAAAATATTTGCATCTATTTTTCGTAAAAAATGAAAAATGGAAATTAATACAACAAACTGTTAATTTAATTTTCCTGTAAACCCAACAAATGTTCTTTAATACTTTCCGATAGTGCCAATAAATCGTAACCTCCTTCCAAAAAAGATATAATTCTTCCTTGGCAATGTATATTTGCAATTTCTATAATTTTTTTTGTTAAATCATAATAATCTTTTGATTCTAAATTAATATGCGCCAAAGGATCTCTTTTATGCGCATCAAAACCAGCGGATATTAATATTATTTCAGGTCTAAATTTATCTATATTATTCAAAATTTTATTTTCTAATATCTTTATAAAATCCTTTCCTTCTGTTCCTGCTAGAATTGGTGCATTGAAAATATTTCCCATTCCTTTTTCCTGTTCTGAACCTGTGCCTGGAAATAATGGGAATTCGTGTATAGAACCATAAGCAACTGTTTCGTCTTTAAAGAAAATTTCTTGCGTGCCATTTCCATGATGAACATCGAAATCAATAATCGCAATCTTATTTATTTCATATTTGCTTTGTAAATACCTTGCAGTAACTGCAACATTATTTACAAAACAAAATCCATTTGCTCTAACAGTTTCTGCGTGATGACCTGGTGGCCGAACAGCGCAAAATATTCTTTTTTCATTTTCCCTAATAAGGCTGTCTGCGGCAGCAATACCAGCTCCACAAGATCTTAATATTGCTTTTTTACTTTTGGGACATAAAAGTGTATCGGCATATGGCTCTTTTTCTATTCCCGTTAATCCAGAATTTGGAATTAATGAAAAAATATTGTTTATATGTGTTGATGGATGTACCAGATAAATATTACGAACATCTGCTAATGGTGCATTTTTAATATCTATATCAATACTGCTTATATTTTGAATGGATTTAAGAATAATCTGTACACGTTCTTTTTTTTCTGGGTGATTTGGACCATTATCTTTGAGTAAGCAGTCTGAGTGTGTGTAAACAATTATTTTTTTCATTACTCCATCTTACATTTATTTTATTAGTTTCAAAATTCGTTATCCGTATTTGAATAGCTAGTACACACTTTAACTGAATACTCTTACGAAAAACTGTATATACTATGTTTAAGTGATGTTTCTTCTAATTACAGAACATAGCAATATTTAAAAATGAAAATCCACTATTCTCAAATCTTAAAAAAAAACATGCTAAATGTTTTTCGCGATGTTCTAAAAAATATAGAAGTAAATGGTTTGCAAGAAGGCCATCATCTTTATATATCCTTTAAAACAGATAATAAAAAAGTTGTTATTCCAAATTGGTTAAAGGAAAAACATCCAAAAGAAATCACGATAGTCATTCAATATGAATATTGGAATTTCAAAGTAAAAAATGACTCATTCAATATTGGGCTATCATTTAATGACATAAATGCAGACATATCTGTTCCATTTGATTCTGTAATCTCTTTTGCCGATCCATATGCAAATTTTGGATTAAAACTTATAAATGAAGAAATTAATAAAAAATTAAGTGACAAAAAACCAAAAAGAAAAAAATCTGTTATTAAAAAAAATAAAGACAAAGATAATATAATCGAATTTCAAAAGTTTAAAAAATTAAGATAAATATTTAGAATTCACAACTTTGCCAGATTCATAAGTTATAATAAATGGGCTGCCAGTTGGAATCTCTATTTTTGAAATTTCTTCTGCTTTATACAAGCCAACTTGTATCATCGATGCTCGCAGTGAATTGCCATGGGCTGCTATTAACACATCTTGACCCTCATTGATTTTAGGTTCTATAAAGTTGATAAAATATGGCTTAACTCTTGTAACAACATTTTCCAGACTTTCTCCTCCAGGAGGAGAAACATCGTACGAACGGCGCCATATGCGAACTTGCTCTTTACCGTATTTATTAGCAGTCTCTTCTTTATTAAATCCAACCAAATCTCCGTAATCCCTCTCATTTAAACTTTGGTCTTTGGTCATAAGAAGTTGACCGTCACTCCAAAATTGTTCCAAGTTCATTTCTTTAATTGCTAACTCAGCCGTTTTGGTGGCTCTTTGCAAAACACTACTGAAAATTACATCAATATGCACTTTATTTTTTTTCATTAATTGACCAGCGACTTTGGCCTCTGCAATGCCCTGTTCGGTCAATGGTACATCTTCCCATCCAGTAAATCGATTTTCAAGATTCCATTGACTTTGGCCATGGCGTAAAAGGATAAGGTTATTCATAAAATAAATATTTTTAATTCAATGATTGAGTTTATGTTATACAAAAATATAATTAAATTAATACAAAAAATGAAAAAAAAATACAGAATAGAATTTGATAGTTTGGGAAGCAAAAAAATAGACTCTACCCAACTATGGGGAGCACAAACACAGCGATCACTTGAAAATTTCAAAATTGGTAATGAAAAAATTCCAAAAGAAATAATCATTGCATTTGGTCATCAGAAAAAAGCTGCCGCTCTTGCCAATATAAAAATTGGCAAATTAAATTCTAAAATCGGAAAAGCGATCATTGATGCCTGTAATCAAATTATCAATTTAAAGCTTATTGATGAATTTCCACTTTCTATCTGGCAAACAGGTTCAGGAACGCAAACCAATATGAATGCTAATGAAGTTATTAGTAATTATGCTATTAAAAAGTTGAAAGGGAAAATTGGATCTAAAAAACCAGTCCATCCTAATGATCATGTTAATCTATCCCAATCTTCTAATGATACTTTTCCAACAGTAATGCACATAACTTGCAATGAATTGTTACAAGATAAATTAAACATATCATTACGTAATTTGATTAAAGAATTAAAATCTAAGTCACAAAAATTCAACAGAATTATAAAAATTGGTCGAACACATACTCAAGACGCTATACCTTTAACATTAGGACAGGTATTTTCAGGATATTTAGAACAAATAAAAAATAATCAAAAAAGAATATTACAAGCTCAAAAAGAACTGCTTTATTTAGCCCAAGGGGGAACAGCTGTTGGAACAGGTATGAATGCTCCTAAAAATTTTGATAAAATTTTTTGTAAATACTTATCATTATTAACTAAAAGCAAATATTTTCCTGCCCCTAATAAATTTGAATCCATTGCATCGCACGATCCCATGGTAAACCTATCTGGAAGTCTTAATACTCTTGCTACTTCTCTTTTAAAAATATCAAATGATTTACGTTTTTTAGCATCAGGTCCACGTTCAGGTTTAGGAGAGTTAAAGTTGCCTGAAAACGAACCTGGATCTTCTATAATGCCTGGTAAAGTAAATCCAACACAAATTGAGGCGTTATCAATGGTGTGCACCCAAGTAATTGGAAATCACACAACAATTACTATTGCTGGATCGCAAGGTCACTTTGAACTAAATGCTTTTAAACCAGTGATTATTTTTAATAATTTACAATCAATACATTTACTTTCTGATTCAATTGACAGTTTTATTAAATACTGTCTTCGAGGTTTAAAGCCAGATGTTTATCGAATAAAACAACATTTAGATAATTCTTTAATGCTTGTCACTGCTTTGAATGAACATATAGGGTATGACAATGCTGCAAAAATTGCAAAAAAAGCTTTCAAAGAAAACTTAACACTTAAAGAAGCAGCTATAAAACTTGGGATGATAGAAGCAAATGAGTTTGATAGGATAGTTCAACCAAAAAAAATGATTTAGGTTTAGATTAAATTATCTTGAAATTAGATTTATCTGAAAATATTTTACGCAAAAGTTGAATGTTTAAAAAATGGCCTGATTTTTTTCCATAGAAATAACCTTGAATAGGTTTGCCAGCTAAGTATAAATCTCCTATTGAATCCAGCATCTTATGTCGAACAAACTCATCTTCAAAACGTAAACCTTCTTTATTTAAAATTTTTTTGTCCCCAACTACAACGGCATTTTCAAGTGAACCTCCGAGAGCAAATCCGTTAGCTCTCAAATAATCTACATCTTTTTCAAATCCAAAAGTTCTCGCAAAAGAAATATCTTTCTTATAGTTGCCATTAACTAATTGAAGTTGGCATGCCTGTTTATTAACTAAATGACTTGCAAATTCTATTTCAAAATTAATTGCAAATTGTTTGTCAGGAAGAATTTTTGTAAAACTATCACCTTTGGTAACTACAACTTCTTTTTCTATCAAAATTATTTGGCGATCAATCTCTTGTTTTACTATACCTTTACTTTCAAATAATTCTACAAAAGGTAATGAACTACCATCCATGATGGGAACTTCAGGTCCATCAATCAGTATATTTACATTATCAATATGCATACCTGATAGAGCACTCATTAAATGCTCTATAGTAGATACTGAAGCTCCTTCTTTATTTGCAATAGTTGTACATAGGTTCGTTGAAGTAACATTTGACCATAATGCATTAATGATATTGCTATTTTTTTGATCAGTTCTTATAAATCTTATTCCATTGTTAATTTCTGCTGGCTCAATATTTATAGCTACTTTCTTTCCTGAATGTAAGCCTACACCTGATAAAGATATGCTCGAATTTATTGTTTGCTGTTTTTTAGATGTATTTGAGCTTGCAATCATAAATATAAAAAAAGTGCTGTCCTGCAGCACTTTTCTTAAATATATATATTTTTATAGTTTCACAATTAACTGAATATTACTGATTATTTCAATAAATTTAGCTAATTTGCTTGTCTTCTAAGGAAAGTTGGAATGTCTAACAATTCCTCTTCATTTTCCTGATTAAAATCATCTTCAGATTCAGGACCTTCATCATCCGAAAATTCATTTTCATTTTCTTTAGTATTAGTTATTTCATGATCCTCTTCAAGTATTTCATTTTGAAAAACAGGTTCTGATTTTACTGAAGTTGAGTTTTCTATGGGCTCACTCTCTAGATTTTTGTCTTCAAGAGTATCAAATAAACTAAGTTTGCGAACACTAGATTTAACTTCCTCCTTTACAGCTGATGAGTTTGAAAACACTTGATTTTCTTCGTATATATTAGAATCAACTTGTTCTAATTCATTAGATTTTTCTATTTGCTCTTCATCATATGAGGACTGAGCAGCTTCTATATTTGCTTTTTCTGTAAACAAAGCTCCTGAAGTATCTTCTTCAACATCATTATTTATATAATTAATACTTGGATTTTCTGATGGTAAAGCTTTTTCATTACTTGAATCAACAATTTCATCTTCCACAGTATTTTCTAATGTTAATTCTTTATCTAAATCTTCTTTAATAACTTCCGTATTCTGATTAAATTCAGATGATTTTTGTAAATAAACGGAATTATCAATAGATAAAGTACTAACTGCTTCTAGAGGTTTAGGGGAGGTTTCAGAATTTAGATCTATACCGGTTGCCACTAAACTTACCCTAACAACACCTTCTAGTCTTTCATCGCATGTAGTCCCATAAATAATATTAGCTTCTTCATCAACTTCTTGCTTAATTCTATTTGCTGCTTCATCTACTTCATATAAAGTAATATCGTTACCTCCAGTAATATTGATAATTAAACCTTTTGCGCCTTTTAAAGATACATCATCAATTAAAGGATTGGCTATTGCAGCTTCAGCAGCAGCAACAGCACGACCTTCACCTGAAGCTTCTCCTGTTCCCATCATTGCCCTGCCCATTTCTGACATAACTGTTTTCACATCTGAAAAATCAAGATTAATCAAACCTGGTTGAACCATCAAATCTGTAACACCTCTAACACCGGCATATAAAACATCATCTGCCATTTTAAATGCATCTGCAAATGTTGTTTTCTCATTAGCAATACGAAATAAATTTTGATTTGGTATAGTCAAGAGAGTATCAACATACTGTTGTAACTCTTCAAGACCCTTGTCAGCGATCTTCATTCTTTGAGAGCCTTCAAAATGAAAAGGTTTTGTAACAACTCCAACAGTTAATATTCCTTTTTCTCTTGCAAGTTTAGCTATAACTGGTGCGGCACCCGTTCCTGTACCACCTCCCATACCTGCAGCAATAAATAACATATGACTTCCATCTAATTTTTCACTTATTTCATTAAGAGTCTCTTCTGCTGCTTGCCTTCCAACATCGGGTCGCATACCAGCTCCAAGTCCTCTAGTGCTTTTAATTCCTAATTGAATTTTTTTCTTGCAATTTGAAATTTGAAGAGCTTGTGCATCTGTATTTGCTATCACAAAATCAACTCCCTCAAGATTTGAATTCATCATATTGTTAACAGCGTTCCCTCCTGATCCGCCAACACCTAAAACTGTAATTTGAGGATGTAGATTAGGACCTACATCTGGTATAGAAATATTTATAGTCATGTATTTACTCCGCCGTTTTTTTATATTTTTTAACGATTTACCCCCGCAACCGTCAATAAATATAACTATATATTGTATGTTATATTATATATATTGATCTAGCCAAGAAGAAAAACGGCCAATTAAGGTATTTTTTTTTATTTTTTGGGCTTTTTTCATAAAATTTACTTCATATTTATCAACTTCATGCAAAATTAAACCAATAGTTTGAGAAAATTGAGGACCAGAAAAAGATTTGTTTAATCCAACTACTCCATGAGGCCGGCCAAGACGTACATTGCTATCAAATATAGTTTGGGCATAATCAACAATACCCTCTAATTGTGACCCTCCTCCAGTTAAAACTAAATTTTTAATTTTCCTCTTATGTAGTCCATACTGTTTTAATTTTTGCCAAACTAACTCTAAAGTTTCTTCTACTCTTGGTTTAATGATATTGTTAATTGTACTTCGATTAATTTGCTTAAATTGACCAGGCTCAGAAGACACAATGGGGACTTCTATAATTTCATGCTCATCGCTCGGAGAAGACAAAACTGAACCATAGAGTGTTTTTAAGCGCTCTGCGCTTTCTTTTGTAGTTGAAATACCTCTAGCAATATCATTAGTAATATTTTTACTTCCAACACTCACTGCATCAGCAAAGAGTAATTTTTCATGTTCGAAAACAACTAATGATGTTGAAGCTTCCCCTAAATCGATACAAATAGCACCTAAATCCCTATCATCAACATTTAGAACTGCCAAGGCAGAAGACAAAGGTGCCGGCACTAATTGCTCAACATGAATTTGAAGATCATAAAATAAATTTTTAAATGTGTTAATTAAATTTTTTTTTACCATTAGCTTATAAAAATTTAAATTTAAAATTTTAGCAAAATTACCTACAGGGTTTCCAAATAATATTTTGTTATCCACTTCATAACTTGCTATAGAGTTCATCAAAATTTCATAATTAATTAAATTATCAAAAAAATCAGACTGGTTAATTGCTTTTTTTAAATGAAGATCCGTAATTAACTCATTTTCAATTTCAATTTTTGAATCATAAAAAAATGATATAGAGTCAGTTACAGGAATATTAAGATTAATCGATTTAATTTCAGTTTGAGAATCTTTAGCAGCCAATGTGATAACATGCCTGACTTCATCCTTAATTAATTGAAAATTAATAAAAGCATTTTTATTAATATTCGAAGTTGGATAGTTAATAAAAGATAAAATTTTAGGTAAAGAATTTTTTTGCAAATCAGATACAACGCAAGATATTTTAGAATTCCCAATATCCACTCCAACTTTAATCATTTTATAATCTCTTTATATTTTAAAATAATTTTTTGTTTCATTCTAAGATCAATACTTTCAATTTCAATTAATTCCTCATTAGAAAAATTTATATATATTTTTTTATAATTCTCTAAGGCTTCTTTAATATTATTTTCTGGTAACTTTAACAAAATACTATTTTTTAATTCAAGATCCCATCTTCTTTGATTAATCAGAAAAGCTTTATCAACATATTGTTGAAAATCATCTGGGAAAGAATCAATTAACTTTATTGATTCATGTATAGAATTTTTTCCTTCAAACTTTATTAATGCACTAAATCTCTTTTCATTATTTGCAATGTTTTCTAAAATTTTTAAATCATCACTAAATAATATATTCTGAATTCCTGTTGTATAAATACCTATGGGTTTTGATTCATCAATATTTATTTCTATGGTATCTTTATAATTACTTTGTATATTTATAGATTTTACCCAATTATTTTGACTAATTTTTTTGGCAATTTTTTTAATTGGAATTAAAAAAATAGATGAATCTTTATATGGTTTGATTAAATTTAGAATTTCATCTTCATTGATATTATTCAAACCGTTAATATTAACTACTGATAAAGAATATTGATATTTATCTGAATAATTTTCAATAATACTATTAAATTGTTTAAATATTTTTTGATCATAAAAAAGCAAAATATAAATAACTATTATTAAAAAAAACAATAAAATAAGTATTGTGGGAAAATAAATTTTTTTCCGCCTTCTATTTAAAATATTCTTTTTCACAAAGATGAATTAATTATATTGTGTATCAAATTATCAAAACTAATATTTTTATGTTTTAATTGTTCGGGGACTAAAGAAATAGATGTCAAACCTGGTTGTGTGTTAATTTCTAAAAAATATATATTTTTATTATCATATAAAAAATCCGATCTACTTAAATTCCTGCACTTTATTGTATCATGAACAATTTTTGCATATTTGAGACAATTATCATAAATTTTGACAGGTAATTTAGCTGGCAGAATATGCCTAGAAAATCCTTTTGAATACTTTGACTGATAATCATAAAAATAATTATTAGAAATTATTTCGGTAACCTCCACTGCTTCACTTATATTTTCTTTATTGATAACAGCTACCGTTAACTCCCTACCTGCAATATATCTTTCTATTAATAGTTCATTGTGTTTTTTATAAATATTATGATTGTTTTCAATATTGCGTACAAAATTTTCTAAATCTTTAGAGTCTTTTATAATTTGTACACCGTAACTTGAACCGCTAGAAACTGGCTTAACTACAAAAGAATTAAATTGTTCAAATATTTCTCTTATTTTAATTTCATCTAAATTTGTAGCTTTCAAAAGAAAAGATTCAGCAGTTAAGATCTTTGTATTTTGAATTTTTTTTTTCGTTAAAAATTTATTAAAACCAATATTTGAAGTTATTGAATCTGAGTGTGTATATCTAATTTTTTTGTTTTCTAATATTTTTTGTATTGTACCATCTTCTCCAAAAGTCCCATGCAGTGCATTAAAACACAAATAATCATTGTTATAATGATTAATATCTTCAGAAAATGTTTGTGGTTTTACTAATAAAGAATCAAAACTAATATTTAGATTGGTTAATGATCTTTTAATTTCTTTAGCAGTATTTAAGGAAATCTCATGTTCTTCGTTAAAACCACCTTCTAAAATCAAGATTTTTTCCATTAAACACCCAATATTTTTATTTCCCATTTAAGTTGAATTTGAAATTTATTAAAAACTTTATCTATTATTCTTAATCCCAATTCCTCAATATCCTTTGCTGATGCATTATTTGCATTAATCAAAAAATTTGCATGTTTTTCACTCACATATGCATCACCAACATTCAAATTCTTACAACCTGCCATTTCAATTAATTTAGCAGCATAATTATTGTCTGGATTCTTAAAAGTGCTTCCTCCAGTTTTAGTTCTAAAAGGTTGGGATTGTTCACGTTGAAGTTTTATCTCGTAAATATTTTTATCAATTTCTTCTTTTTCTCCATATTCTAATTTATATTGAGCAGAAATTACAATATCATTATCGGATAATGATGACTCTCTATATTTAAGATTTAATTGATTATTTGTAAAAAAATTAATTTCTCCTTTATTATTAATTGTTTTAATACTTTTTAAAACTTTTTTAGTTTCTGATCCATAGCAACCAGCATTCATCTTAATTGCACCTCCAATTGTTCCAGGAATACCAGAATAAAATTCTAAATTTTTAATGGAATGCATTTGGGCAAATTTTGAAAAATTAATATCTAATATTCCTGCACCAACATTAATAAAATTATCCTGTATAGAAATATGATTAAATAACTTTCCCAATTTAAAAATTATTCCATCAAAACCTTTGTCTCTTATTAAAACATTTGATCCTGCGCCAATAATTTTATATTGTAAATTTCCAATATTATTCAATATAATTTCGAGTTCTTCTTCATTATAAACTAAACAGAATATGTAAGTTTTTCCACCTGCTTTAAACCATGTATGCTTATAAATTTCGTAATCATAATAAAACTTACTTTTTAATTTTTTTTTTATTTTTTCAATGTTTTTTTGCATTGTTATTTTTAATTAAATTTTCAGCATAATAAGTAATAGATCCGGCACCCATGAAAATTATAATATTATTTTTTTTAAAGTATGGTTTTAATTTGTGTTGCAAATTATCTCGATTACTCAAATAAAAAGTATTTTTGTTTTTGTTTTTTATTTTATTAACTAAATTTTTTGAATTAACTCCTTTGATTGGTTTTTCACCAGCAGGATAAATATCCATTATATATAAATAATCAATCTTTTGTAAAATATTTATAAAATCATTTAACAAGTATTTTGTTCTTGAATATCTATGAGGTTGAAAAATTACAATAATTTTTTTTTCCGCAAGGTGCTTAGCTATTTCATAACTAGCTTTTATTTCTGAAGGATGATGAGCATAATCATCATAAATTGCAGCTTTCTGAATATTGCCCAAATAACTAAATCTTCTTTTAACTCCTTCAAAGTTTAGTAATGATTGTTGAATTTTTTGTATGGAAACCTTCGCTAATAAAGATGCTATAATTGCCCCAGTAGCATTTAAAATATTATGCTCACCCAATAAATTAATTTTGAATTTATATTTACCACCAATACCATCAATAATATTTTTATTTATAAATAAAAAAAATTCTGTACTTTTTTTATTTTTTTTAATTGAAGTAATCTTAACATCAGATGTTTTTTGATTTTTAGAATATGTAATGATGTTTCTTGTTTTAATTTCCTTGGATAGCCTTTTTAGATTATTGTTATCAGTACATAAAATAGAGTACCCATAAAAAGGAAGATTATTTATAAAATTTTTGAAAGCTTTTATTAAATTATCTTTATTTTTATAATAATCTAAATGTTCTAGATCCAAATTAGTAATAATATTTATTTCATGTGGTAATCTTAAAAATGTACCATCACTTTCATCAGCTTCCACCACCATCCACTCACCTAGACCAAATCTATTATTTTTAGAATACGAATTTATAATACCTCCATTGACAATGGTTGGGTCAAATTTAGCATAATCTAGGATTGAACCAACTAAACTAGTCGTAGTTGTTTTCCCATGAGAGCCTGCAACAGCAATCGATCTTTTAGTTTTCATTAATTCAGATAGCATATCGGCACGACTCACTAAAGGAATGGATAATCTTTTACATTCAATGAGCTCAGGATTGTTTTTTTTTATTGCAGAAGAAAAAACAACAGCTGTTATATTTTTAATATTCTTTTTATCGTGTCCTTTAAAAAATTTAATACCTTTTTTTTTCAGTCTTTGAATATTTTCGTTTAAATTAATGTCACTACCCTGAATATTATATCCTAAATCTAACATCAATTCCGCGATGCCAGACATTCCAATGCCGCCAATACCCACAAAATGGATAATAATTTTGTTAAATTTACTATTTTTTTTCATCAAGTAATACTTTTAACATTAATTCATTAGCATTTGGTACTGGAATATTGTTTAATGCTTTCTTCATTATTGTACGTTTTGTAATATCATTAATTAAATTTCTTAATATTTCTAAATTTTTATTTTTATCAAATATATTTTCATGCATAATAATTGCGCACTGTTTACTTTCAAGATATTCAGCATTTTTAATTTGATGATTATTCATTGAATGGGGTAAAGGAAATAAAATGGATGGTATTTGATATACTATTAAGTCATTAATTGTCCCTGCTCCAGCTCGAGTAATAGCTAAATCAGTTTTTATTAAAATTTCATGAATATTATTATAATAATCTTTAAGTTGATATTCTGCATTTAACTTTGTTAAAGTTTCTTTAACTTTTTCTGTTAATTGATAAGGTGATTGAATGATGAGTTTTATTTTTTCTATCTCTTTTTTTGTCAATTCATTAAACATTAATAAAAAATATTCAATAATAGGTATTGATCCTTGACTTCCTCCATAAATAAAAATTATTATTTTTTCTTTATTAATATCTAGTTTATCAAATAATATTTTATTTTTCGCCAAAGTAGGAAGTCCTACATGATGGGTTTTATGATAAAATTCTTTTTTTATATTATTTATATGCTCAAAATTGGTAAAAATGTTTTTTGAATAAGGTAAAAAAAATAAATTAACTCTTCCCATTACTGAATTTTGCTCATGAATATGAATATCAATTTTTTTAATGAATTTAAAAAATATACTTATTAATAAAGGGGTTAATGAAGCGTAACTTCCAAATGATATACAATGTCTAGGTATAATTTTAACTATATAAAAAATTGACTGAATAAATCCTATAAATAAGCTGAATGTTGACTTAACCTTAAAGTAAAAATTGCCTGATAAATGTGAAGATTGAATAGAAATAATATTGCCTTTAAAATTATTTGCATATTTTATCCCTCTTTTATCAAGCATAAGTGAGCACCTATAGCCTTTTAAAATTAAATAATTCCCAAAATTAACGGCAGGTATTACATGCCCTCCTGTCCCTCCTGTGCAGATAAGTATGTTATTATTTTTCTTCATTTCTTTGCCTAGTTAAAGATAATAAACATCCAAATAAAACTGCACTTGATATCATGGATGAGCCTCCATAACTTACAAATGGTAAAGTCATACCTTTGGTTGGAATTAATGCTAAAGAACTACAAATATTAAATAAAGATTGTAAGCCAAAAGAACAAGTTAAACCTACTACTGCGATTATTTCAAAAGGATTGCTCATTTTTAATAATTTCAATAAAAATCTGATGATAATGACTAATATTAATAAAACAATTAAAGAGCAGAAAATAAATCCTAATTCCTCTCCAGCAACAGCAAAAATAAAATCAGTATTTGCAGAGGGTATTTTCTCTTTTAAAATTCCTTGACCTGGTCCTTTTCCAAATAAACCACCTGATTTAAAAGCTTGTAAACTTAAATCAATTTGATCAGTATTAGCTGTTGGATTTATAAATGCATCTACTCTTTTTTGGATATGATCAAAATAATAATATGAAAAAGCACTTAAAAATAATAAAGATACTAGAGCAAAAATCACCAAAACCATGGAAAGTCCGGCTATAAAAAGTTGGCAAAAAAAAGTAATGGCAATTAAGAAGGCCGTACCAAAATCTGGCTGCAAAATTATTAAACCACAAATAGTCACAAAAGAAATTATAAGAACCACAAAGTAAGAATTTCTCCCACTAATGCCTTGAGATATAAACCAAGCACTTAATAAGAAAAAAAATGGTTTAATAAACTCAGAAGGTTGAAGGCTAAAACCATATATCTTGAGCCATCTCTTTGATCCATTAACTTCATAATCTAAAAATAAAATTATAAATAAAATTAAAATACATAAAATGATGGATAACAAAGAAAAACGACGGAGAAATTTAATTTCAAAACATGATACTGAAAGCATAATAAATATTCCAATTATTGAAAAAATTAAATGTTTGTTTAAAAATAAATATGAATCACTTAGAGAAATAGAAAGAATTATACCTATGATTGCCAGCATTAATATTAGAGCAAAATTAACTCTATCAATTTGTTTCCACCAAAACTTTATATTTAACTTCGTTTTCATAAAACGGATGAAACAACTATATTTTTAAAGTGATTTCCTCTTTCTTCAAAATCTTTATACTGATCAAATGAGGTGCACGCTGGAGAAAAAAGTATAGTTAGTAATTCTTTTTTGATAGCGTTATCTAAAAAAATTTTTTTCAGAGCATCTTCCAATTTATCAAAAATTTCACAATCAATCGAACTTCCTAACTGTTGAAAAATAACATTAGCTGATTTGCCTATTAAATATATTTTATTTATTTTGTCTTTTTGGTTAATAAATGAGATAAAATTATCTTCTTTTGCTTGACCACCCAATATTAAGTTAACATTTTTGTAATTTTGTAAAGATTTTAATGCTGCTTCTACATTAGTTGCTTTACTATTATTAATTATACACATTTCCTTATTATTTATAATCTCTTCCATCCTATGAGGAAGTCCAATAAAATTAGAAACACATTTAACAAATTTATTCGTATTCAATTTTAAAATTTTTACTACTGCATAAGCTGCTAATATATTTTGCTTATTAAATGAACTGGATAAGGATGAAGAAATTTCAGGAATTGGCAGTACTTCACTCTTGTAAAAAAATTTATCTATTATATGTCCATCTTTAAAAAATATACCTTCTTCAATAGGATCGATTGAAATAGGAATCATTTTATTTTGTTTATTTTTCCTAAATATTTTTGAACATATTTCGTTATCAACAGAAATAATGTTAAATGAATTTTGATTAGAGCTTATTATCTTTTCCTTTTGACTTACATAGTCTTCATAATTATCATATCTATCAAGATGATCCGGTGATATATTTAATAGTATAGATATAAAAGGACTAAAACTGGGGGCTGACTCAAGTTGAAAAGAACTAAGTTCGATAATATGGTATAATTCATCAATTTTTAAATTCTTAAATTCCATTAACGGTAATCCTATATTACCTCCTACAAAATTTTTAATTTTACATAATTGTAAAATATCTCCAATTAATTTTGTGGTAGTGGATTTTCCATTTGTACCAGTAACAGCTATTATCTTTTCACAATTTATTAACCTAGAATATAATTCCAAATCACGGAAAAGTTTAATATTATTTTTTTTTAATATATCTATTTTTTTATCTTGTAGAGAAATACCTGGTGTAATAAAAGCTTCATCAACTAATTTTGCATCTAAATGATTTGGTTTGATAAAATTGGTTTTAAAATTAGTTTTAATTAATTTTTCTCTAATAGTTTCATCATCATCCCAACAATAATACTTTTCATTAATACTTTTTAAATAAGTAACTAAAGATAAACCGCTTTTATTTAATCCATAGATATACTTCATTAATGTTAATTATTTACCTTATTTTTAAAGTTGCTAATCCAATTAATGCTAAAACAATTGTAATAATCCAAAATCGAATTACTATTGTAGATTCCGCCCATCCTTTTTTTTCATAATGATGATGTAATGGTGCCATTCTAAAAACTCTTTTTCCTGTTAATTTAAAGCTAATTACTTGAACAATTACTGAAAGAGTTTCTAATACAAATAAACCTCCTATAATTGCTAATACAATCTCATGTTTTACTATTATTGCTATTGAGCCTAATGCACTTCCCAGAGCTAAAGAACCAGTATCCCCCATAAAAACCTTTGCTGGAGGTGCATTAAACCATAAAAATCCTAGTGAAGACCCAATTAATGCTCCGCAAAATACAGTTAATTCTCCACTATTTTCAATGTAGGTTATTTGTAAATAATCTGAAAAAATAACATTGCCAGTAACATAGGCAATAAAAGCGAAGGCCATAGCAACTACCATTATAGGAACAATTGCAAGACCATCTAATCCATCAGTTAGGTTAACAGCATTAGCGGAGCCTGCAATAATAAATATTCCAATTACATAATAATAAATACCAAAATCTATAATTAAATTTTTAAAAAAAGGGAAATTAAGAATGCCTACAATATTATTTGAAAAAGAAATTTGAATAAAATAAATTATAATTAAACTAAATATTAACTGCAAAGATATCTTAGTCGTCGCTTTTATGCCTTTGTTATTATTAAATTTGATTTTAATATAATCATCAATAAAACCTATTGAACCAAAAAGTAATGAAGTTAAAAAACAAATCCAAATAAATTTATTTGCTAAATCTGCCCAAAGAAAAAGTGAGAAGGTCATGCTCATTAAAATCATAATTCCACCCATTGTTGGAGTGCCTGCTTTTTTAATTATATGATTTACTGGGCCATCGGAACGTATAGGTTGTCCAATAGGTTGAAATGATGATAATTTTTTAATTATTATTTCTCCAAATATTAAAGAGAAAAAAAGTGAAGTTAAAATTGCTGCTCCTGTTCGAAAAGTAATATAATTAAATAAATTTAAATAAGAAAAAGTATTTACATATTCTTGAGATAAAAAATTAAACAATTAATTCTCTCCTTTTTTTAATAAGATTTTGCTAATTTTATTTGTTAATGAAGAATTTGAACCTTTAATTAACAATATATCATTATTATTTAAAGTATTCTTGAGATATTTTATAATCAATTTTTCATTTAAAATTAATTCTATCTTTAAATCTTTTTTTGATAATTTATTTAAAGCTGATTTCATTAATTCGCCACATACAATAACATTATTGAGATCAAGAGTAATTATGTATTCAAGAATTTCAAGATGAAAGCCAAGTGCCCCTTCTCCTAATTCTTTCATGTCTCCTAAAATCAGTATCTTTTTTTGATTTTTCATAGTTTTGATATTGCTGAATTCATCAATACACATTCTCATTGTAGAAGGACTAGCGTTATATGTTTCATCAATAAAATTTATTATTTTATTATTAATAAATATTTTTCTTTCTAAACCTCTTCCCTCTACCAATTCGACATTTTTTGTTGAAGAGATGAAAGTTGTGATATCAAGTTTATTGTAAACAAAAATTATTAAACTTATTAAAATATTATTTATTCTACTTAATTGGTTTTTATTTATCTCGAATTTATAGGTGGTAGTATTATTATAAATTAATACCTCGAAAGTTTTATCATCAATTTTTTTTATTTTTTCTATTCTATAATTTTGATTATTAATTTTGCCAAAAGTGATTATATTGGAAATATTTTCTTTTAATGCCAAATCCGAAATATATGTTTCGTCAGTATTATTTTGAGATAAAATAAGTAATTCTATATTAGGATTATATTCAGGGTTAAAAATATCTGATTTTTCAATAGCAATATTTCTAGTATTTTTAAAATTTTCTAAATGAGTAGGTAAAATATTTGTAATAATTGCCTGGGAAGGCATAATAATAGATGTTAAATTCTTAATTTCTTCAAAATTATTTGTCCCAATTTCAAATATAGCAAAACTAGAAGATAAATTAATGTTTATTAGCGAAATAAGTACTCCAAGATAATTATTATAACTTTTAATAGAGACAGATACTGTTGATGTTTGTGAAATGAAATATTTTAAATTTTCCTTAAGTGTTGTTTTGCCAACACTGCCTGTTATTCCTATTACTTTTCCCTTAAATATATTTCTTTTTATTTTTGCAGTTGATAAAAGGAATGTCAAAATATCATCTACAACTAAAATTTTATTGAATATAAAATTGTCTTCTAATTTTCTATCAGTAATAATGTATCTAGCACCCTTATTTATGGCGTCAGGAATATATTGATTACCATGTGTGTTGTTTCCCAATAGGGATATAAAAACATCATCTTTAATAATTTCAAGACTACTGATCTTTGCCTTACCTTCATTATTCAATAAATACTCCGTAACTTTTTCAGATAAAGTATGTTTTATATTCATATTTTTTTCATTATAAAATATTTAGCTACCTGAACATCATCAAAAAACCTTATTTGATTTTTTCGTACTTGGTTTTTTTCATGACCTTTGCCAGCAATTATAAGAATTTCATTTTTTTGAAGATCATTTATTGATTCTTCAATAGCTTTTTTTCTATCTGGTATTTCAATTGCTCTTTTACATTTAGATAAAATAGCTTTACGTATTTTTTTTGGATCTTCATTTCGTGGATTGTCATCAGTTATATAAACTTTGCTTGCATATCTATTGGCAATAGATCCCATTAATAATCTTTTGCCTTCATCTCTCTCACCTCCACAACCAAACACAACATTAGGCTTAGATTTCAAAAAAGTCTTGCTAATCAGAGCATTTTTTAAAGCATCAGGAGTATGAGCGTAGTCTACATAAATTATCGAATTATTTTTTAGTTTTCCAACTTCCTCTAATCTTCCTTTGGGTTTAATAATTTTAGGTAAAACTTTTATAATATCCTTAATATATATGTTTAAACTTAAGCAACAACAAATTGCACAAGCAATATTCTCTAGCTCTATTGGAGAGTAATTTAACAAACTAATTAAATATTTTTTAGAAAAAATTTTTATTTCAATTTTATTTTTTATATAAATGATGTTTACATCACTGTTTTTTTTTCCGTAACTAATAACTTGATTTTTTTTGATTAATTTGTTTTTTAAAGTTTGGGCGCCTTTAATATTGTCATTAATAATTGCAATTCCATTTTTTTTGAGTTCGTGCGTAAACAATCTTAATTTTGACTTTTTATAATTTTCAAACGTTTTATGATAATCTAAATGGTCATGACTAATATTAGTAATTGCTGCTATATCAATTGGAAAATTTTTTATACGATTTTGTGCTAAAGAATGACTAGATACTTCAAAAGCAAAATTATACAAATTTTTTTTTTTTTTTAAAAAGGCACTTTGGTATAATATTTCTAATTCAGGTGTAGTAAGACTAGAATTTAAAATTTTTTTTCCATTTTTGTAATATCCAAGAGTACCATATGTTTTTATGAATTCATTATTAAGCTCACATATTTGTGAAATGAACCACACAACAGAAGTTTTTCCATTAGTACCAGTTACAGCAACAGAATTTAAAGGATGTTTGGGAAACAATTTACAAAGTAAATGTTTTTTATTTTTATTGATATTCTTAACAATATACTGAGGAATTAAAAAATTTTTATAGTATTTAGTAGTAATAAGTGCAACTGCACCTTTTGTTATAGATTCTCTAATATATTCTTGCTTAATTTTTTTTTTTGCATCAATAATATATATTGATTGATTTTTAACCGCTTTTGAATTTGAATAAATACTCTGAAAGAGAATATTTGTTTTCTTAATATTGTATTTTTTTTTGCATTCTATGTACTTTGGTAAATCATTAAGTAACATAATATCTATGATAATTTATTCTTATGGCAGCATTAAGAATTTCTAAAGCAGGAAGCCTAGGTATTTTAAGTATTTCTATCATTCTTAATATAATATTTTTTACAAGAGGAGCGTTTACAGCAGCTCCGGTAATATTATAATTTTCCTCTTTGATTTTTTTAGGATTTTCAACAATTGTCAAAACTAAATATTGAGGTTTTGATATAGGAAATATACCTATAAATGATGTCAGGTTTGCATCTTTTTGATATTGTCCAAGATTGTTAATTAATTCAGCAGTACCGGTTTTGCCACCTATTTCATAACCTTCAATTCTCACTCTAGGCCCAGTGTATTTTGTCTCTGTTACAACTGCCCTTAATAATTCTAATATATATTCTGATGTTTCTTTTTTAACTAACGCTTCTGAACTAATATTGTTAGCCCCTAATAATATTGTTGGTATAACTCTCCTTCCTTCATTCAAAATTGATGCATAAGCAGTTGCAATATGAAGAGGAGTAACAGCAAAACCATGACCAAAACCTATTGTCATAGTCTCTAATTCACCCCAATTATTTTTATTTCCAAGAGGCTGCGCTGCTTCTTTTATCTGAATGTTTATTTTTTCAAAAAAACCCATTTTTCTAAAAAATTCTATTTGTTTTTTTTTACCAATTTTATGAGCAATTTTAGCAGCTCCAATATTTGATGATTGTACAACAATATCTTTTACACTTAATGATCCAACAAATGGGTGATAATCACGTATTGAATTGATAGGTTTAGAAACATCAAACATCATTTCTTTGTTAATTATATTTTCATCAATTCCCAATGCAACAATAATTGGCTTAAAAGTTGATCCCATTTCATAATTAGCTTGCAAGGCTCTATTAAATCGACCTTCCATACTTGATAAATTAATTCTATTAGGATTAAAATCAGGAAAGTTATTTAAAGAAATTATTTCTCCATTTTTTATATCAATTAATAAGGATACCCCTGAATCTGCTGAAAATTTTTCAATAGTGCTTTCCAATTCTTCTTGAACTGCATTTTGTAAATTAATATCTATTGTCAAAAAAATATTTTCTCCTTTATTTAATATGTCATCTAAACCTCTTTCAATTCCAGCCTGCCCTTTATTATCTATATCAACATAACCGAGAACATGTGCACCAATATTTTGAAAAGGGTATATTCTTTTAGTCTCCAATAGAGTGCGTAAATGAATTTCACCAAGTTCAATAATTTTTTGATGCTCTTTTGGGGATATGTTTCTTTTTAACCAAACAAATTTTTTTTGTGATAACAATTTTTTTTCTATTACTTCTTTATCTAAAAAAAGAATTGCTGACAATTGATTAGATAAATCAGACTTATTATTTATTTTTAATGGATTTGCTGCAAGTGAATAGTTATGTATATTTGTAGCTAATAACTGACCATTTCTATCGTAAATTTTTCCTCTTTCAATATTTGCTTTAATATTGGTAATCTCTTTTACATTATTTTCAAATACCATGACATCAGCTATTCGAAATATTGCTACAAAATAAAAACCAAGAAAAACAATAATAGAAAAAAAAACTCTTTTATGAAATTTTTTTAAATCATCACTATCAAATATAAGAAATTTTTTAGACATTAATTTCCTAAAATTTATTGCGTACCCACAGTATAAATATTTTTAAAATTATTTTTCTGAATATCAACAAAGCTTAATCTCTTATTGGAAAATGATTCAAATTGTTCACCATCAAAATATACTTTGTGTAGTTTTTTAAGATATCCATAATTATGATATAAGCTAAACTCAATTTCATTAATTCTTATTTGTTCATTAATAAAATTGATTTTTTTTTCTAAAGTATAATTTTGTTTTTCAATTTCGCGAGAAACATTTCCCAAATACAAAAGAAACAGAACTGATAGAATATTTAAAACTATCAGCGATGATATTGCACTAAAATATCGCATTTCAATGTATCTTTTCTCCTACCCGAAGCTTAGCTGAACGTGAGCGAGGATTATTTAATATTTCTCGCTCTGATGGTCTAATTGGTTTTTTGGTGATTATATTAAAGGTTATTGGACCTTCATCAACTAGCTCCGGATAGTGGCGGGAGGAACGCCATCGCTTACCACTATTGTGGTTGAAAAAATCTTTCACAATTCTATCTTCTAGACTTTGGAAAGAAACTATTATCAATCTACCTTTTGCACTTAATAAATTTATAGATTTGTTTAAGGCCAAGGATAGCTCATTTAATTCATCATTAACGTAAATTCGAAGTGCTTGAAAAGTTTTAGTCGCAGGATGAATTTTTGATTTATGAATTTGTTGAGTTGTAAATGATTGTTTTATTAATTTTGCTAATTCTTTGGTAGTCATAATAAATTTAATTTTTCTTGATTTAACAATATTTTTTGCAATTCTTCTTGATAATCGCTCATCACCAAACTTATAAATAATATTAGCCAACTGTTCTTCAGGATAACTGTTTATTATATCTGAAGCCTTAGTTGAGGAACTGCCCATTACCATATCAAGAGGACCATCATACTTGAATGAAAATCCCCGATCTCTGTTATCCAATTGATTGGAAGATAAACCTAAGTCAAATATTATTACATCAAATTTAATTTTTTTGATTTGAGAATTATTAACAATTAATTGATCAATATTACCAAAACATCCATTAACTAAAGAAAAATTATTATATTTTTCATTTAAATCTCTAGCAAATATCTTGCTTATAGGATCTCTGTCTATTGCAACCAATTGTTTAACATCGAATTTCTTTAATATTGCTCGTGAGTATCCTCCTCCTCCAAAAGTTGCATCAATAACGTTGATTTTCTTGTCATGAGGGATGTAAGATTGGACTTCTTCTAACATTACAGGGATATGATTATTTTTCATATGACCTTTGGATCGGAAAAATAATTGAACTTAAGGATTTCTTTTTCTTTATTAACCTAGCACGAGATTTTTTCTGTCTCTCAATTGCTGCTTTTGGTTCCCAAATTTGAAAATAATGACCTTGCCCAACGAATGTAACTTCTGAAGTTATATTGGAATGTTTTTTTAAATAATCTGGAATTAAAAAACGTCCTTCCTTATCAATGTTGGTAGGTATAATTTCTGAAAGAATAGATCTTGCAAAATCATCTTGATCCTCAGAAAAAAAATCTAATTTATTGATTCGATCTGCAATATCTTTAATTCTGTCACCACTGCAACCCTCAATAGAGTTGTGCTTTAATGACTTGTACAATATGATTTCATTTTTACTATTTTGAGGTAATGCATTTCTAAAAATTGATGGCAGAGAAACTCTCCCTTTTTTGTCAATCTTGTTTACAAATTGTGATACAAATAACTCCATATTTTTAAACCATAGTGAAAAACAACTTTTTGGGTTAACATGGGATTATATGGGCGTCAATGGGTATACTAGGTTAATTACAGAGTGTTCTATAAATGTTCACGATATAGATGGTGCATAAGCCGGGTTCTGTAAATTTATAAAAAAAATTTGATGATCATTAATCTAGAGCAAGTGTCACCACTTGCTTCAAGCAGCCTACCCGAGTAACTTAACTGGAAATTAATTGTTACTCCTATTTGGCCTTGCTCCTAAAAGGGTTTTCACTGCCATAATTGTTACCAATTATGCGGTGAGCTCTTACCTCACCTTTTCACCCTTACCTTCAAAAAGGCGGTATGTTTTCTGTTGCACTTTCCCTAAGCTTGCACTTGCCAGGTATTACCTGGTTTTATTTTCCAGCGGAGCCCGGACTTTCCTCTTGATTGCTCAAGCGATCATCGCACCATCTTAATAAGAAAATAATGGAAAAAAACTAAATGGTCAATGATTGATTAAAATGACCCTTAATTATTTCATAAGTATTATTATCCAAATAACCATTAACCATAGATTTTCTAAAATGCATTTGATAAGCCTTGATTAAAGTTTTAAATTTTTTTTTACCAACTTTTGCTTGCTTAACATCATATCCAATAATTTCTAACATATATAAAGTTTTTTTTTCAATTGATCTGAATGACAAACTATTAAGATGATGTTCAATCTTTTCAGACAATTTTTTCCCAAGTAATTTAGGCATTGTAACAATTTTTTTTGAAGATAATTTGTTCCAAGGAAATTTCTCACCAGGATCAATTTTCCTATATGGAGATATATCTGAATGTGCAAGAATATTGTGTGATTTGATTTTATATTTTTTTTTTAAAAATATTAATAATTTAACAAAAGCCTTAAATTGTAAAGAATTATAATTTTCAAAATCCAAGTTATAACCTGAATTATCTATCTCAATACCAATTGAATTAGAATTTATATCTCTTTCCTTCTTCCAATAAGATTTGCCTGCATGCCATGCCCTATAATTAACATTCACAAGATTAAAAATTTTCCCAATTCTATTAATAAGAAAATGTGAACTAACCTGATTATTTTTATTACACAAATAATTAATAGCTTCAACATCAGTTCGCATCGCGGTATAATGAATTATTATATACTTGATAGATAATCGCTTACATCGTTTATCATAGTTGAGTGATTTATGTTTATTTATAAATTTCATTCAAATTTAATTCTTTTCAATATATAGAACTTATATTAATGATAAAGGCAACAGTATTTCTTATTAGCTTAACTATCATACTTCCCATTATAAGTTGCTCTGAGAAAGAGATTATTATTGAAGAAGGATTAACTGAAACACCTGAGCAATTATATGTAATTGCTAAATTAGATCTAGATGCAGAACTTTATGAAGAAGCTAAGTTAAAATTTGAAAATATAAATTTCAAATTTCCTCTATCAAATGAAGGTATTCAATCTCTAATAATGATAGCGTTTATTGAGTATGTTCAACTAAACTATGATGAAGCAATATATAAATTTGATAGAATTATTAAAAAATATCCATCACATAAGAATATTGATTATGCTTATTATATGCGTGCCATGTGCTATTTTGAACAAATTAAACATGAGGCTCTTGATGGAAAAAATAACCAAGAAGCAATGGAAAATTTTAACCAAATTATTAATCGTTTCCCTGAATCAAAATACGCTCGTGATAGTCAACAAAAAATTATCTTTGTTAAAGAGAATATTGCTGCAAAACATATGGATATTGCTTTGTTTTATCTAAATCAAAAAAAATATTTAGCTGCTTTAAACAGATATAATATAGTCATAAATGAATACTCACAATCAAAATTTACACCTGAAGCTTTGTATCGAGAGGTTGAAATATACTATACATTGGGAATGATGGATGATGCAAAAAAAACAGCTGCTGTTATTGGATATAATTATCCAAAATCAAAATGGTATAAGTATAGCTATAGACTTCTAAAAAAGACTGATAACAAAAATAATAAAAAATCTCTATTGAATAAAATTTCCAATTTTTTAACTAACGATGATAAAAAAGAATAACATATATAAGGAAGAAGAAGAAATAAAAAAACGTTTAGAGAAATTATCTAGAATAATCAATAAACACAATTTGCTTTATCATCAAAAAGATAAGCCTAAGATTTCTGACAAAGAATATGATGATTATGTCAAAGAAAATAATAAACTTGAAAAACAATACCCCCATCTAATACTAAATAATGGCCCAAATACAATTGTAGGAAGTTCCATTTCAAATAAATTCAAAAAAATTGAGCATAAATCTGCTATGCTCTCATTAGCAAATGCATTTAACAAAAAAGATCTTTCTGATTTTATAGAGCGCCTAAAAAAATTTTTAAATTTAGAAGAAAAAACAAATATATCTTTTATAGGAGAGCCTAAAATAGATGGTCTTTCATTGAATCTTTTGTATGAGAATGGTAAATTAAAAACTGCTAGCACTCGTGGAGATGGAAAAATTGGCGAAGATGTAAGTAATAATATTATCAATGTAATTGGGATACCTAAACAATTAAACGGATGGAAACATCCTAAAGAAATAGAAATTAGAGGGGAAATTTTTCTTAATAAAAAAGATTTTATTAAGTTAAATTCAAATCTACAAGAAAAACATAAGTTCTCTAATCCAAGAAATGCAGCTGCAGGCAGTCTTAGGCAATTAGACCCAAATATAACAAAAACCCGCCCTCTCCGTTTTATTGCTCACGGACTTGGTTATACAAAAAAAAAATATATGACAGTAAACGAATTTTATAGTGAATTAAAATTATGGGGTATCCCAAATAGTAATCTTACCAAAACATTTAATTCGATTGATTCAATGATGGATTATTATCATGTAATAGAAAAAAAAAGAAGTTCGTTAAAATACGATATTGATGGTGTTGTATTTAAAATACACAGCTATGATTTGCACGATAGGTTAGGTTTTGTAGGCAAAAATCCTAGATGGGCTATTGCTTTAAAATTTTCAGCAGAAAAAACTTCTACCAAAATTATTGATATCGATTTTCAAGTAGGTAGAACAGGAGCAATTACTCCGGTAGGTCGCTTAGAAGAAGTAAATATTGGCGGTGTGCTTGTATCTAATGCTACTCTTCATAACTTTGATGAAATTGCAAAAAAAGATATTCGTATAGGTGATATAGTACAAATTCAAAGAGCAGGTGATGTTATTCCACAAGTTATTAAAGTAATTGAAAAAGCCAAAAATAGAAATAATATTATTTCACCTCCAAAATTTTGCCCGGTATGCAATGGTAATGTATCCAAAGAAAAAGATGAGGCTATTTTGCGATGCATTAATCAATATAATTGTGATGCGCAAAAAATCGGCCAATTGGTTCATTTTGTAAGCAAGCAAGGCATAAATATTGATGGATTTGGGGTAAAACAAATAAAACAATTTTATGATTTAAATTTTATTAAAAAAATTGATGATATTTTTCTTATTGATATGCATAAAAATAATATTTTAGAATTAGATGGTTGGGGTGATCAATCCTACAATAATCTAATAAAATCCATTGACAATTCAAAAAAAATTAATTTAGAAAGATTTATTTTTGCAATAGGTATTAGATATGTAGGTGAAACTATATCAACATTGCTTGCTAAAGAATTTCTTAATATCGACAACTTTATTAACAATTCAAAAAATTATGAAAGATTGATAAATATTGATGGTCTAGGACCTAAAGCAATAGATTCTATAGTTGATTACTTTTCTAATACGTTAAATCAAAAAACAATTTTGAATTTAATAAAAAAATTGACAATTTCTAATTTTCGGAAACCTCAATCAAGCAGTTTTTTTAATAATAAAAGCATTGTCTTTACTGGTAGTTTATTAAAGCTTTCAAGAGATGAGGCCAAACATCTAGCTCGAGAATTAGGTGCTACAATAACCAGCACAGTTTCAAAAAGAACAGATTATGTTATTGTTGGTGATAAGCCTGGCAGCAAAGCTAAAAAAGCTATGGAATTAAAAATACCTATCATGACTGAAGATGATTGGCTTAATAAAATTAAGCCGTAAATTGTAAATATTTTAAAAATATTTTTCTTTGAGAAGATTTTTCAAAATCCACTTCAGCCTTATCTCCATCTATAAATATAATTTTTCCGTAGCCAAACTTTTGATGAAATACTCTTGAACCTTCTGTTGCATTAGAATTTGATTGATAATCTTGATTAAAATCCCAATCATCTTCTTCTTTTTTAATACGAGACAATAACCTTTTTCTCCCTGGTGTAATGAAGCTAGAATCCATATTTTCAATTTGTGAAAACTCATCTATAAAATTATTGTTACTCAAATACGTGGAATTATTAATATTAACTAGATTTTTAGGAAGTTCTTCAATAAATCTAGAAGGTATATTAAAATCATGTGATACGTATGAATATCTATTTTGATTAACATAGGTTATATGAATTTTTCTTCTTGCTCTTGTTAAAGCTACATAAGCTAGGCGTCTTTCTTCTTCTAAGCCTTTTTTTCCCAACTCATCTATAGATCTCATACTGGGAAAGACACCTTCTTCCCATCCAGCTAAAAAAACATTGTCAAATTCTAGACCCTTAGCGCTATGCATTGTCATCAATGATATTGACTCATCGTTAGTATTTGAAATATTTTCCATCACTAAACCTACATGTTCCAAAAAACCTTCTAAGTTTTCGAAGTCCTTTAGACTTTCAATAAATTCCTTTATATTCTCTAAACGATTTAGGTTCTCAGGATTTTTTGAATTTTTTTCTTCCTGCTCTAGATATTCAACATACTTAGAATCTTCTAAAATCAACTGAGTTAACTCAATATGATCAATTTCTTTTTTTAAATTATACCATTTGTGAACTTTCCTTATAAATTCATTGATTTCAATATTAACTTTTGAAGTTGAATCTTGTATCATTTTGGATCCCGCATTAAACATTGAAATATTATTGTTTCTTGCTATTGAATTAATTTTGCCTAATGTCGTTCTACCAATTCCTCTTTTAGGAACGTTAATAATTCTCTCTAGTGCCAAATTATCATCCAAATTATGGACCAAACGTAAATACGCAATTACATCTCTTATTTCTTTTCTTTCATAAAAACGAAGACCTCCTATAATCTTATATGGTAAACCAAGATTGATAAATCGATCCTCAAAGGACCGTGTGTGCGCTGAAACACGAAATAAAATTGCTATTTCACTTAACGGTGTCTTGTTGGAAATTAATTTTTCTATTTCATCGCTTACATACACAGACTCTTCTTTAGTGTGCCAAAAACCTTTGATTGAAATTTTTTCTCCTTTATCTTTGTCGCTCCAAAGTTCTTTACCATACCTCCCCTTATTTTTTGCAATTAAAAAAGAAGCGCATTCCAAAATATTTTTAGTTGAGCGATAATTTTGTTCCAAGCGAATAATCAATGGTTTAGAAAAATTTTTTTCAAAATTTAATAAGATATTAACATCAGCTCCTCGCCATGAATAAATAGATTGGTCATCATCTCCTACGCAACAAATATTTTTATGGCCTTGATAAAAAAATTCTAACCATTGCTGCTGCACATTGTTTATATCCTGATACTCATCAACTAAAATAAATTTAAACAAGTTTTGGTATTTAGAACAAACTTCTTTGTTTTCCTTAAATATCTTAATGCAAAATAAAATTAAATCTCCAAAATCAACACAGTTTAATCGTAATAATTCCTCTTGGTATAGCTTATATATAATTGCTATATTTTCTTCTCCCTTTTTACTCTTGGGTGACTTTACTGATTGAGGAAAAATTCCTTTGTTTTTATAATTATCAATAACTGTTGCAAAATATTTTGGAGGTTTTTCCTTTATATCAATATTTTTTTGTTCACAAATTTGCTTAATCAATTTTAATTGATCATCCGAATCGATAATTATAAAATTTGATTTTAAACCAACTAATTCAGCATGAGCTCGTAATATTTTGGCTGACAAAGAATGGAAGGTACCTAACCACATTTTATCAATAGGATAATTCAAAAGATTAGAAACGCGTATTTTCATTTCTGATGCAGCTTTATTTGTAAAAGTAACAGCCAATATTTGATTTGAAAAAGCTAGTTTTTCAATAAGTAGATGAAGAATTCTGAATGTTAAAACACGTGTCTTGCCACTTCCTGCCCCAGCAAGAACTAAGGTTGATCCTTTAGAGTTTACAACTGCTTTCCGTTGTTGATTGTTTAATAAATTAAGGTAATTTTTTAAATTTTCAACCATTTTTATGTTATATTTAAATGTATATAGTATTATAAGATTACATCAAATCGGAAGTTAATATGGCAATTTTTAAAATCTTAATAGTTTTCGCTTCATTATTTTTCTATAATTTTTCATTATTGGCAGTCGAGTCAGACACTGTAAAAACTAGTTCATCAGATTTTGAAACAGGAAATTTTGAAGACGAGATATATGATCCATTAGAACCTATTAATAGGGCAATATTTGGTTTTAATAATGTGGCTGACAAAATCGTTTTAGAACCGATTGCTAAAGGTTATAGAAAACTTCCATCCCCTATTCAAACAGGAATTGGAAATTTTTTAAGCAACTTAAAAATGCCCTTAGTTATTGTAAACCAGCTTCTTCAGGGACAGGGAAAAAATGCTGGAGAATCAACTGGTAGGTTTGTAGTTAACAGTACTGCAGGTTTATTCGGACTTTTTGATGTTGCAGATAAAATTGGCCTAGAACAAACGCAGGAGGACTTTGGCCAAACTCTTGCAACATGGGGCGTGGGAGATGGATTTTACTTAGTGTTACCAATTTTTGGCCCTTCGAATGTAAGGGATACTGCTGGAATGATCCTCGCATATACTACAGATCCAGTCAACGCCTATGCAGTACGTGAAGGCGAACCTTGGATTTTACCCGTTCGTACTGCCACAAATGCTGTTGATCAACGTTCAAAGATTATTGATGAAGTCAACGCAATGCGTAACAATTCACTTGATTATTATGCAGCTGTTAGAAGTTCGTATTATCAATACAGAAAAGCTGCTATCTTAAACATTGATGATAATTCACAAACACCTCTTCCTTTAATAACTATTGAGTTTGAATAAAACATAATGCGCTTGTTTATTCAAACTTTCTCTTTGGTATTGTTAATTAACCAATCAGCTCTTGCTGATGAAGCATCAAGCTGGTTAAAAACAGAAATTGATTTTATTTTGAATGCATACAACAATTCAAGCACTACTAATGAAACTCGTTTTCTTATTATAGAAAATACAATCAATTATAATTTTGCTGGAGCTGGTATAGCTAAATTTGTCGCTGGTAAAGCATGGGCTGGTGCGGAAAAAAATACAAAAAAAGATTACATAACATCTTTTAAAAGACATTTAGCTCTTAATGTTGCATCATTGATGAAGGGGTATTCTAATCAAGAATATAAACTGATAAATATTAAATACGATTCCAAAAATAAAGTCAGTCTAATAGACATGGAAATATATAACGAAACTGGTAGTTTGGTTGTTACTTGGAGAGTAAAAAAATCAAAAGAACGCTATTTTGTTATTGATTTATTGGTGGCAGATATTTCTCTTGTTGTTACAAAACGCTCCGAATTTAACTCAATGTTAAAAACAGTTGATTATGATCTGCATGAATTTAATAAACTGCTAAAAGATCAAAATGAAAGTAGTTACAATAAATTCATTAAATCAAATTAGTATTTTTATACGATACTTGAGTTAATAATTTCTGTAAATATTAAAAGAACTTTACGCAAATTTGAAAACTTAAGAAAACTCAATGTTTTAAGTTTTTAATATCATCCTCAGTTAAAGGCGCTGGCTGATCACAAGAAGTTTCAGTTTTATAAATAGAGTTATTTTTAGATGATATAAGAATTCCATCCATAATCTCTAATACATGCAAAGCAAGATCTATTGAGCAACGGGCATTTTTATTGTTAGAAATACAGTTAACCATATCCGCTAATCCAACACCTCTGTAATTGGCTACTATGTCATCACCATCTTTTTTATTAGGTATTCCCAATAACATTTTATCAGTTTTAACAATATCCCAATCAGAATCTTTATTAGAAACTAATAGTTCACCCCCGAAATGATTTGGATCAGGTAAGACCAGTGAGCCGTTTGAGCCATATAATTCTATGGTATTGTGTTGATGTTTCCATACATCCCATGATGCAAATAATTGAATTTTAGTTTTATTAGCAAATTCTAATACAGCCATTAGAGTTGTAGGTGTTTCAACTTTTATTTTTTCACCATATCTGGGCTCACTTGTAATAGTACGCTCTTGTTCAATGGTTCCGCTTACACTAATAATATTCTCAACAGGTCCTAATAAATTAACTAATTGAGTTATGTAATATACGCCCACATCAAAAATAGGGCCTCCTCCAAGCTTAAAAAAGAAATCAGGATTAGGATGCCAATGTTCCATACCGTGAGACATCATGTTAAAAGTTCCAAGTGAAACTTTTCCTATTTTATTTTCATCGATAAATTGCCTGGCTTTTTGTCCAGCCGCTCCTAAAAATGTATCCGGTGCACAACCAACTTGAAGGCCTTTTTCATCTGATAATTTTTTTAATTCCAAACCTTTTCGAAAACTCATTGCAAGGGGCTTTTCAGAAAAACTGTGCTTGCCAGATTCAAGTGTTTTTTGAATTATTTCTTTATGAGATGAGGGGATGGTTAGGTTAAGTATGAGATCAATATCTTTATTAGTTAATAAATCTTCAACACTTTGTACTTTAACGTCTTGTTCCTTTGCGCTTTTTTCAGCAGCCTCATTAATAATATCTGCACATGCAATAATATTAATATTATTAAACAAGTTTTGACTTTGAAAATAGGTATCAGAAATATTTCCACACCCAATAATACCCACTTTCATAATATAATCTTATTCAATCGTGCTTAGATAATTAAGAGACCTGGATGTATAGTCTTTGTAGTCTTCAGGATCATCATGTTCTATTGCAAATATTTTACAATTTGTTTTTTTAACTTCAGAAATAATTGTTGCCCAATCAATAAATCCCTCCCCAATTGCACACTGCTCTTTGTTATCAATCAAGTCTTTGTCTTTCGAATAAAAATCTTTAAGATGACAAGCAATAAGTTTGTAGTCATATTTTTTTATCCAAATTAAAGGATCTTGTTTTCCCGCTACAACCCAACCTAAATCAATTTCAAATTTTAAATTTTCATTGTGATCCAATATGCATTCTATAGGCATTTTACCACTCGGTAATTGATTAAATTCAAAAGAATGATTATGGTATCCTAAGGTAAGATCATTTTCTTCAAACACTTTTACGTAAGAAGAAAGTTCTTTGCCAAAACTATTCCATTCTTCTTCATTCTTGTCAAAACTAGTCTCAAATTTACCTACAGGTTTTCCTACAGGTGCAGGAACTATGGCGTGTTTAACATTTAGTGCCTTTAAACTATTTATAATTTGATCCGTATTTTTAAGAGTATCAAATCCTATATGTGAAGATAGAGAAGTTAAATTATATCTTTGAAGTAAATCTTTTGTTTCATCAAATGCCTCAACCTCAAATAATTCAACATTTGTCATACCTTCTAAGGATAAAAATTTAAATATTTTTTCATATGGTTTAAATTTTCTAGCTGTGTAAACTTGAATTGATATTTCTCCTTTTTTCATTTTAAATCCTTTCCTCTGACATTT
>PTLB01000030.1 GCA_002938255.1 Alphaproteobacteria bacterium MarineAlpha5_Bin3
AAATAAAGCTGGAGCTGACTATGCTGATCGGTCGTACCTACCGCATGAATAGCTGTAATACCCTTCTTATCTTTTCCTAAACTTTCAGCCCATAATTGTAAGTACCATTTCCCAAAATAATACAATGCATCGGAATACGTCAAAATTACACTGTTTGTTAATGAATAATGAGAATTTTGATAACGAAAAAATTGTGCTATCTTATAATTTTCCTTACCCTGCTGGTCTTTAATAACAGATAATGCTCCAGCGTGTATCTGCTTAACATCCAAGCCTGCAATAATAGCTGGAATCATTCCAACATTTGAAAAAATTGAATAGCGTCCCCCAATACTCTTTTCATGTTTCAATATCGTGCATTTATTAGCATGCGCTATCTGAGATAAAGGGCTAATTTTGTCTTCTGTAATGATCAATACATTAGAAAATAAAGCCTTAAGATTATTTTTCTGATCGAATATTTCTATTATACTTGCAAATTGACTAAGTGTTTCAGGTGTAGATCCTGACTTAGAGATAACAATAAAACCTGTCGTATTTAGATTAATTGTATCAATTGAATTTTGAAAATTGATGGGGTCAATATTATCATGAAAAATAATTTTGTTTTTTTCATGACCTTGTAAAATATTAATGAGGGCTTTAGATCCTAAGTTGGAGCCGCCGGTTCCAAATACAATAAAATTTTCTTTTCCATTTGCAAAATGAGTAGCCTGTTGAATGGTTTGATTTAACAACTTATTATTATGAACAATATTTAAAGAAGGTAAATCTTTTAATATATTTTTCGTTTGAGAGATAATGCTATCATTATTGCTTGGTAATACTAGATGCCGACTGAAATCCACATTGTGGTAATTAATATTTAAATTTGTCATATAGTTAAAAAAAGAAGAATCTTTTTTTCTTTTTGATTTTTATTTTTTTTGTTTTAATAGGGACATCTCCCTCCGCTATTGATTCTCCTTCAAAATTTTTATTGCGTATGCGCTCTGATTCCTTAATTGCATCTAATACTTCCACCTCGTTTTCCCAATTAATTTGAAAAATACCGTCAGTTTTAATCTCTTGGGCAAACTCTCTGTCTAATTCTTCACGGATTGAAGAAGATGCATCTAACGCATCAGCTTGAGATAAAATTTGGTTCATGGTTGATAATTGAGTTACAGTTTGTATTTCATTTTCATCTAATCCAAAAAGTATTTCCTGAGCTAATTCTTTTTCTTCATCATCAATATTTTTTTCTTCTAATTGATCGGGCGGCAAAAGATTAAAATCAGGGGGAATGATTAAAGGTGGGTTTTCAATTACTTGAAATTCATCTATTGATTTTCTTGTGACACCCGCACTATCACGCACGTTTGAGCACGCATTTAGTATTAAAACAACTGAAAGAACAATAAAATACTTTATTTTCATATTATTTAATTCTCTTATTCAAATCTCTTAAAAGATGAAGCACAATTACACATATTCCAACGCTTATATAAATATCAGCAAAGTTGAAAGCAGGCCAGTAAAAGTCTTGATAATGAAAATATATGAAATCAGTAACGTACCCATTCAACGCACGGTCAGCTATATTAGACAATGCACCTGCGATTATGACTGTGAGCCCCCATTTTTCCATATGATTTGTACTCTTTATCAACATGTAAAAAATAAACCCTGTTACAATTATTCCAACCAATATAAGGGTCCACGGAGAAACAATGCCAGAAAAAAAACCAAAAGAAATCCCGAAGTTATGTATATGCGCGAAATCAAGAAAAGAAGTGATAGTCAAAAATGAATTTAGATCAATACTATAATAAATTATTTGTTTGGAAATTAAATCAAAAATCAAAAGAAAAACTATTATTATTATTTTATTCACAACATTCTATTGTTGTATGGCTTTTTCGCATCGATTGCAAATTTGATTATTATTGAGAGCTTCAGTAAATTTCCAACAACGATTGCACTTGTCTCCAACCACTTTTTCAACTTCCACGCGCACTCCCTCAATCTCATCCATAACAAACCCTGAATCAGCGCCTTCATCAGACAATAACTCATAAGAAGAAGTAATGGCAATTTCATCCAAATGGATTTTAGCAATAATTTTTTTTATCTCATCGGATACATAAACTTTTATATGAGCTTCTAAACTTGAACCAATGATTTTTTCCGCACGTTTTTTCTCTAAAGCTCCGGTGATAACCTTACGAACATTTTTTATCATATCCCATTTTTTTTGCAAATCAGTACTTTGATATTCTTTTTTGGCAGGAATAAAATCTTCAAGATGAATGCTTGAGGTATGGCCGCGTGCTTGCCATGCTTCTTCACAAGTAAAAGCCAAGGAAGGGGCTAGCCATCGGACAAGGTGGTTAAAAATCAAATCCAATAATGTACGAGAAGCACGACGTTTTGTTGATTGAAAAGAATCACAATAGAAAGTATCTTTTCGAATATCGAAATAAAATGCTGATAAATCATTCGAACAAAAATTTAACAAAGTGGTAAACATCAAATGAAAATTAAAAGTGTTCACACATTCTTCTACTGTTTGATTAATTTCCCATAAACGATGTAAAATATATTTTTCTAATTCTGGAAAATCATCTAACGGTAACTTTTCATCTTCCTCAAATCCATTGAGATTTCCAATGAGATACCGAAAAGTATTACGTATACGACGATATGAATCTGTTTGCGCTTTTAATATTGAATTATCTAATTTTAAATCATCGTAATAATCAGAAGATACAACCCATAATCGGAGAATATCAACACCGTATTGCTCTAAAATTTTATCAGGGGAGATAAAATTACCAAGAGATTTGGACATTTTTCTTCCCTTACCATCCACAACAAAACCATGTGTCAAAACACTTTCATAAGGAGCCCGTCCTCTTGTTCCTACTGATACCAGCAAAGAAGAATGGAACCATCCTCGGTGTTGATCACTTCCTTCTAAATACATAGAGGCTGGCCATTTTAAATCTTTTCGTTGCTCTAAACAAAATGCATGAGTCGAACCGCTATCAAACCACACTTCAACAATATCTTTAACTTGCTCATAGTCATCTATTGAATATTTCTCTCCTAAGAAACGCTTTGGATCTCCTGTGAACCATGTATCACTTCCTTCTTTTTCGTAAATATTGGCAATGCGATTAATAATATTAATATCTCGAAGTGGTTGTCCATCTTTCTTACTAACAAATAACGGAAGGGGTACCCCCCACACGCGTTGTCGTGATACACACCAATCAGGACGTGTCTCAATCATTGATCGCAAGCGTGCTTGACCTTGTGGAGGATAAAAAATTGTCTCATCGATCGATTTTAATGCCTTATTTCGCAAATCTTGTTTGTCCATAGAAATAAACCACTGAGGTGTGTTCCGAAAAATCAATGGTGCTTTTGATCGCCATGAGTGGGGATAGCTATGACGTAATGTTCCCAAATGAAGAAGTTTATTAAATTCTTTAAGCTTATCGGCAATTTTAAGATCAACCTTATAGACATGCTCTCCAACAAACCCTTTTGCATGATGGTTAAATTTACCATCGTCCTCAACGGTTTGTACAATTTCAACATTATTCTTAATGCCTAAATTGTAATCATCCGCTCCATGTCCAGGCGCTACATGAACAATGCCTGTTCCTTGTTCAAGATTAACAAAATCTCCCTCAAATACACGCACTGAAAAATCATAACCTATAGATTTAAGGGGGTGTTCACACTCAGTGCCTTCTAAATCTTTTCCAAAAAAAGTTTGTTTTACTTTTTTTTTTACAACTCCAATTTGACTCAAAACAGTATTTTGCAATTCTTTTGCAAGGACTATAAGATCGCCTACTTGAGCTAAACTGTTTTCTTCTGTTTCTTGTACTTCAACTAAAGCATATTCTAAATCCTTACCGTAGGCTAAAGCTCTATTGCCAGGTATCGTCCACGGTGTAGTTGTCCATATAACAATATCTGTATCAATCAGTTCCGTAAGTGAACTTTTAGTTACTTTAAAGCGAACATAAATAGTATTTGATGTATGATCCTCATATTCAACTTCCGCGTCAGCCAAGGCTGTTTTTTCAACAACCGACCATAATACTGGTCTCGCCCCTTTATAAAGACTTTCATCCAATAAAAATTTTCCAAGTTCCCTGACAATTTGCGCTTCTGCCTGATTGGACATTGTCAAGTAAGGATTGTCCCAATCACCTTCTATACCCAATCGTCTGAATTCCTTTTTTTGAACGGCAATCCATTTTTCCGCAAATTCTCGACATTCTTGACGAAACTGCACAACAGGCACGTCATCTTTGTTCTTTCCTTTTTTGCGATATTCCTCTTCGATCTTCCATTCAATTGGTAAGCCATGACAGTCCCATCCAGGAACGTAAATAGAATCTTTTCCGGACATTTGCTGAGTACGCACGATAACGTCTTTCAAAATCTTATTGAGAGCTGTACCCATGTGGATATGACCATTGGCATATGGAGGTCCGTCATGAAGAACAAACTTTTCTCTACCTTTTGATTTCTCTCGCAACTTTTTAAAAATATTTTGATTATTCCACTCTTCTAAAATCTTAGGTTCTTTCATCGGAAGATTGGCTCTCATTTCAAAAGATGTTTTTGGGAGAAAAATTGTATCTTTGTATTCCATTTATTTCCTTAGATGATAATTTTTAGCGATGTGAATGTCTTCTGTAATTTGACCTTTTAACAATGAAATGGTATCGAATTTCTTTTCCTCTCTAATAAATCTAAGGAATTTAACAGTCAATTGCTTACCATAAATATCTCTATCAAAATCAAAAAGGTTCACCTCTAACAATAACTTTTTACCATCAACAGTTGGCCTTTCACCAAAATTAGCAATTCCTTTTAACAGATCTGCATCCATAATGGCATGGATAGCATAAACCCCTTTTTTAGGATAAACCTGAGAATGGGGGAGTATATTTGCTGTAGGAAAATTCATTTTACCAGCCCGTTTATCTCCATGCACGACTTTACCGGTCATTGTCCAAGCTCTGCCCAACATAGAATTTGCTTTCTCCACATCTCCACTTTGAAGAGCTTTTCTAATACCTGTTGAAGAATACACCTCTGCACTAGCTGCGTCCTTAATGGGCTCAATTATTTCTAAAGCAAATCCATGTATCGCTGCATGATCCTGAAGAAGAACTATGTCACCCTCTCTGTTTTTACCAAAGCGAAAATCATACCCTACAATTAATTTATCAACATGCAGTTGTTGCACAATTATTTTTTCAATAAATTCTGATGGTGATAAATTCGCGATGGTTTGATCGAAATGCAAAGAAAAATAATAATCAATACCTAAATCTTTTAACAAATGTTTTCTATGGTCTTCTGATATTATTTGATAACGATCAAGATCTTTAGAAAAAAATCTGCGAGGGTGTGGATCGAAGCATAATATTGCAGTGAGTTTGTCATTTTTTTTTGCATTATTGACAAGTGTTTTGATAATTTGCTGATGTCCTAAATGAACACCATCAAAATTTCCTATAGCTAAATGAAACAACTTTACATCAACTTTACTCTGCAAACTGATATTGCGAATTTCCACTTTTAATTTTTCCTTAAAACAAATATATTATTAGAACGACCTCTTAATAAATATTAATCTATTAATCATTACATTTTTATCATAATAATATGTAACTTGCTCAAAATTAATCATATAAAGTTAAATTTGCAACAAATTTTAACTTTTCAAAACAATCCTTTAAAACAAAAACAAAAAAATAAAGGTATTTATTTAAAATGAATATATAAAACTATAAGGAAATAATTATGAAGTATCTGCATACAATGGTTCGTGTAAGGGATATTGATGCCTCCCTTGACTTTTACTGCAACAAATTAGGTTTGAAAGAAATTAAGCGTAAAGAAAATGAAAAAGGTCGTTTTACTTTAATATTCTTAGGAGCTGACAATAGTGATGACCGTTATGCCCTTTTAGAACTTACATATAATTGGGACTCTGAAGAATATACAGGCGGAAGAAACTTTGGGCATCTTGCATACAGTGTAGAAAATATTTATGAAGTCTGTGAAAGATTAATAAAGAACGGCGTGACCATTAATCGTCCTCCAAGAGATGGTCATATGGCTTTTGTTAAATCACCTGATGGAATATCTATAGAGATTTTACAAGAAGGAGAATCATTACCCTTACAAGAACCATGGCGCTCCATGGAAAATTCTGGAAGCTGGTAATAATTTTTATTTCATTATATGACTAATCTGGTCTTCAGTAAATGGCGCTGGTTTATTACAGGTTGTTTGAAGAGTTATTTCTTGTCCTAGTTCAGCAGCGTTTATGGTGGATTCAATAAGGTCTAATACATGTAAAGCCAGGTTGCCATTACAACGGTGTTCTGTGTTATTCTCTATGGCATAAATCAAGTCTGCTAAACCAGCACCCCTATAATTGGATTGCTGAGGCGCCTCGTTGGTTCTTCCGCTGTGATTGATTATATTTACCTTGCCCAGATGCATTGCATCAACTGAATGGTCAACCCATTCGCTGCCAATTTCCTTGGAGATAGTCACTGGTCCACCAAACATATTGGGATCAGGCACGATCATGGAGCCTTTTGTTCCATACAGTTCCATGTGATTTCGTTGATGGTTAATTACATCAAATGAGATAAAGCCTTGGATTAAAGCTCCAGAACGAAACTCTACATTGAATGTGTACGATGTAGGAACCTCTACTATAACCTTTTCGTCTTTCCTTGGCCCTGCATCTATAATTCTATTTTCTTTTACTTTTATGCCTCTACTTTGAACATTTTTTGCTGGCCCTAATAAATGAACTAACATAGTAAAAAAATAAGGTCCCATGTCAATGATGGGGCCTCCTCCTTTTTTATACCAAGAATCAGGATTATGGTGAAAAGTCTCCACACCAGGAAAGGCAAAAATAAAATTACCCAACTGAACATCACCAATCTCTCCAACATCTAATAATTGACGCGATAGCTGACCTCCCGCTCCCAAAAAAGTATCAGGAGCATTCCCTAGATATATATTTTTTTCTTTTGCAATTTCCACAAGTTCCTTTCCTTGTTCAAATGATATGGATAAGGGTTTTTCACAGTATGAGTGTTTACCAGCAAGTAGTATTTTTTTTGTAACCTCATGGTGCGCCTGCGGAACTGTTAAATTCAATATAACATCAATATCGGGGTTACTTAATAAGTCATCGACACTTTGTATCTTAATATTATATTGGTCTGCGCATTTTTTAGCCGCTTCTTCATTGATATCAGTACAACTTATAAAATTGATATTATTAAAATATTCCTGACTTCTAAAATACGTTTCCGCAATATTGCCACAACCAATTAAACCAACATTAAGCATAAATTATATCCAAAGATTATTGAATCTAGTTTTTAGACTTATATCCAATACCAATATCATTAACACTTTTGCTTACCTCCATGATTTTTGGATATGGATAATTAAATCCCAATAACTGTTTTATTCTCTCAGGGCAATTCTTTTTGAAATCATCGCCTAAATAAGAAACCAAATCTTCAATCGGCTTCACATACTTAGGCAAAAACTCAATTAATATAGCTGCTCTTTGATGATCTGATTTATTAGGCATAGCCCCATGCCAACAATTGCCATTAAAGAATACTAAATCACCTGGCACTGCAGTCATTTGTTTTAAGTTAGAAAAATCATCATTCTTATTTGGATAAGTTAAATTTTTTTGCGATCCTGGATAATATGCAGTTGCTCCAGATAACTCAGAGCATATATCTAATGGTATTGTTACCTGACAATTTTGTGGAAATGAAGAATTCAGGCCCATGGGAAATGTTTCTTTATTATAGAAATCCCAATAAGGATAATCAATGTGTGGTTCTTGTCCAGCGGCGCCGGGCAATAATCGACTAGCACAGTACGATCCACAAATAAACTCTGTTCCAAGGAATTTGGTCATTAAATCAAAAATGATATCATGCGTAATTAAAGCTGAAAAAACTTTTGCTTTGCCAAACAAGTTCCAAACGCGTTGTTGAAGATGTATTGTGCCTGCTTCTTCAGCTTCAGCATTGAAATGAGTTTCTTTTTGTTCCTGATTGTCAGCAAATTTATTTACAATTTCTCTTGCTTTATTAATTTGATCAATAGGATAAACATCTCTAAATACAACAACACCATTTCCAACTAATAATTCATCAAGAATTTTTTTAGAATCAGAATATGATTTATTAAACTCTAACATATCAAAAAAATAATTTGATGCATGTTGACTGTTTAGTCAATAAAATAGTAAACTATACTCCTAGTTCATCCCTTAAATCACCAATTTCGGCACCACCAGCCATCAATCTTTTAATATCATCACCGCCGAGTTCTTCAGCCATCCCTCTTCCAATCACTTCGCCTAGACTTAAAAAAGTATACCGATCAGAAATCAATCGTGCGTGGATTTCGTTATGAGTGATTAAAATAATCGCAATATGCCCAAGTTTTTGAACATCTTTAATGGTTTTTAAGACTTCCATTTGTTGTTTTTGGCCTAACGCTGAAGTTGGCTCATCAAGAATAAGAATTTTAGCGCCAAAATATATTGCTCTTGATATGGCTAAAGTTTGACGTTGACCACCTGACATTGTACCTACAGGCTGTTCAGGATCTGTAATATCAATTCCTATCTTAGCCATTTCTTCAATAGTAATTTTATTCATTTCTTTCATTTGCATAATGCCAAATGGCCCAGGACCTTTTTTAATTTCCCTTCCAAGAAAAAAATTTCTTGTAACCGATGTCAATGCATTTAAGGCAAGATCCTGATAAACCGTACCTATGCCTAAATCAGATGCTTGACGAGGAGTAGAAAATTTAACTTCTTGACCGTCAACATAAATTTTTCCACTTGTTGGAGGATGGACACCAGAAAGAACTTTTATTAGTGTAGATTTTCCAGCCCCATTATCACCTAGTAGTGCATGCACCTCTCCTGGATACACATCAAGTGAAACACCACTTAAAGCAGTAAAATTACCAAACTTTTTTACAAGATCTTTAATTTCAATAAGAGGTTTTTTTGAACTATCAATCGTCATACGCTACCTATAACCCTCTTACGAATATTTTCATTTGTTAAAGCAGCTGATACTAATACGGCGCCCAAGAAAACTCTGTAGAATGATCCGTCAATACCTGGGATATAGAAGAAGGCTTCTTTGGCAATTCCAAAGATTACAGCTCCCAATATAATACCAAGCACAGTTCCAAATCCACCTGTTAACACCACTCCTCCAATTACAGCGGCGGCGATTGCTTCGAGTTCTTTTAGATTCCCTTTAGCCGCATCTGAAGTGTTCACTTCAAATACCTGGCTCGCTGCAAACATGGTGGCACAAAAAGCTGTAAACATAAATAATGAAATTTTTACTTTATTTGTGGGAACGCCGTTTGCTTGTGCTGCGCTTAAATTACCACCCGTAGAATATATCCAGTTCCCTGCTTGTGTGCGACTTAAAACAAAATAACAAACAAGCGCTAGTAAAAACCAAATCATTAAACATGAATACATACCTTGAGCAAATTGGTTCCCATATAAGTTTACATTCCAATCAGCAGTATAATAAAGCCAATCAAATATTGGTTCCATTATATCCCCTCCAAAGAAATTAGCTACAGGACGCGCCGTTACAATAGTATCAATATAAGTCCTGGCTATATCTAGATCTGTCACTGCTTTTGCAGTAACATCAGGAAGGGTAGCGCCTTCTTCAATTTTTTTTGTTAAAATCTCTATCATAGATTCATTGTTTGATTTTTTGGCACCCTCAAGTGATCTTTCTAAACTTTGAATCATTTTTGATTTGTTTGATATGGTTTTATAAAGTGCTACTTTTTCATTAACATAGGTTAATTTTTCTGCAATTTTAGCTACTGTTTGCGCAGGAACAGTGCTTAAAATGTCCAATAATTGATCGTTAGGAAGTGCTTTGGCTGCCTCTCTTTCCATCTCGCCATGTCCTGGCACTTTGATAATATTTTTTAT
>PTLB01000031.1 GCA_002938255.1 Alphaproteobacteria bacterium MarineAlpha5_Bin3
ATGGCAAATCAGGAACGCGAAATTATATCGGTTTGCTAAGTACCGTTAATTGTTCAGCAACAGTCGTAAAAAAAATTGCTGATGCGGTCAATAACAGTTCTAAATTAAAAGAGTATGCCAATATTGATGGGGCGGTGTGTTTGAAGCATTCATCCGGTTGCGGCATGAATTCGAGCGGGTACGGCATGACAATTTTTAATCAGACCATTGAAGGGTTTAAACAGCACCCAAATTTTGCAAAGGTTTTTGTTATTGGTTTAGGCTGCGAATGCGCCCAAATCTCTTTGTACCAGGACAAGCAACAGGATGACCGTGTTGTATATATGAATATTCAGGATGAAGGTGGTACTAAAAGAATAATTGAAAACGTTTCTTCACAAATTATTGAAATGTTACCTTATTTAAACAATGAAGAGCGAGTAAAAATTCCTATATCCGAGTTAACGGTAGCGTTGCAGTGCGGTGGGTCAGATGCTTATTCTGGAATTACGGCCAATCCGGCTTTGGGTTATGCATCCGACTTGATTGTGAAACATGGTGGTAGCACAATATTGGCGGAAACTCCTGAAATTTATGGAGCAGAGCACCTACTTTTTGAAAGAGCCGGCAATACCGCAATAGTGAAAAAACTCCAAAAGCAAATTGATTGGTGGAAGCATTACACGTCAATTAATGAGGGAAGTTTGGACAATAATCCTTCACCGGGAAATAAAAAAGGGGGACTTACAACCATATTGGAAAAATCTCTTGGGGCTGTTGCGAAAAGCGGAACTTCTATTATGGAAGATGTGTTGAATTACGCTGAGCCTCTAAAGAAAAAGGGGTTTAATTATATGGACTCTCCTGGTTATGATCCAGTATCAGTAACAGGCCAAGTTGCTTCAGGTAGCAACGTTATATGTTTTACCACTGGCCGCGGTTCATGTTTTGGCTTTAAGCCCTCACCAAGCATTAAAATTGCCACGAATACAAATATGTTTAACAAGTTAGAAGAAGACATGGATATTAATGCTGGTACGATTATGGATGATGAATCAGATATTGCCGAAATAGGTGAAAAAATATTTCATCGAATTATCAGTACGGCTTCTGGAAAATTAACAAAAAGTGAAATCAATGGTTACGGGGATGATGAATTTAATCCGTGGGTCATTGGTGCAACGATGTAAGTATTATTCTCTAAATAAAAATAAGTCTGTTTCAATGGTGGCGTTATCTTTAAGAATGGCTGTTGATGACCATTTTCCTATTCCAATTTTAAAAGCTGTTCGTGAGAATTCTAATTTTCCTTTAATCTGCACCAGTTCTTCTGCTAAACGTTTGATCTCAAGTTGAAGGGGAACAGTTTCGGTAACTCCTTTTATAGAAAGTTCAACCAAGATCTCTAATTTACTTTCATCTTCATAGGAAAATTTTTTGGTGTCAATTAAGGCAATGGGAAATTGTTTTACATTAAAAAATACATTGCTGAGCATTAAATTCCTGTATTTTTTATAATTCATTTCAATACTGTTGATATCAACTGAGAAAATTGCTTTATTATTTTCTTTTGCTTCAAGGTCTAATTCAATGAGCCCTTCTATTTGAGTGAATTGTCCACGAACGTTTTTGGCTAAGAATACAGGTATCTCAAAACTAATGATGGAAAGTTCTTTATCGAGTACCCATTCCTCTTTAGCGAATATTGAATGAGGAAAAATGCAGTATAATAATATTAAAATACCTATGATAATATTAGAGTGCATTACCTGTCTTCAATAAATTTTCTTGCTAAATAATCAGCTGTTTCATTGTGAACATTTCCAGCATGTCCTTTTACCCATTGCCAATTGATGGTGTGTTTGGTTATTTGTGCATCAAGTTCCTTCCATAATTCTTTATTTTTTACAGGTTTTTTTGCAGTCGTTTTCCATCCATTTCTTTTCCAGTTATGTACCCATGACTCAATTCCTTCTTTAACGTACTTGCTGTCTGTAAAAAAATTAAGAATGGATGATTCTGAAAAATATTTTAACGCTTCAATTGCAGCGATTAATTCCATTTGATTATTGGTTGTATGATCTGAACCACCGTGCAGGTGAACTGGCTTTGTATCTTCTATTAGTATGACTGCACCCCAGCCTCCTATACCAGGATTACCCGAGCATGCGCCGTCCGTGTAAACCGTAATTTTCATATATTAACCTCAAAAAAATTATGAGTTTGGTGAAATTGTAAAATAGAAAAATATTCTAAAGGATCTTTAGGAATTACAAAAGCACCTGCTGGATGATATAGTTGGTCATATAATCGCGTAATTAAAATACGTATTGCAGCTCCTCGTAGTATGACAGGCATTGATTGTTTTTCATCATGACTAAGTAATCTGTTCACTTGATAACCAGCAATCAATGATTGAAATTTATCATTATCAAATTTTCCTTTATCATTGAAACACCAAGCGTTGACAGTGATGGCAATGTCATAGGCAAGAAAATCATGACAAGAAAAATAAAAATCTATTAATCCGGAAAACTGATTGTCTTTAAAAAAAACATTGTCTTGGAACACATCAGCGTGAATAATGCCTTGAGGAAGATTTCTTGGCCAATGTTGATCCAGGTAAAGGAGTTCTTCTTCAATAGGTTTAATTAAATCCATATATGGATGGTCTTTAATGCCTTGGCATTCACCAAAGAGATTGCTCCATTGTGATTGCTGCATCCCATTTGTTCTTTGTTGTTTAAAATCTTTTGCCGCCTGATGTAAGAATGATAGCGTGCTACCTACCTGCTGACAATGCTGAGGAGTGGCTTCACCTACCTTCTTTCCATGCAGAAAAGATATTACTACTGCTGGTTTCCCATTTAAAATATTGATGCTTTTGCCTTCTTTATTAGTAATTGGTTGAGGGCACTTAAAGTTTTTGTGCGCAAGATGATTTTGTAAATTAATAAAAAAGGGCAAATCCTCTGTATTGACTCTTTTTTCAAAGATTGTGAGTATAAAGATGTCTTTTGAAGTAGTAATTTTGTAATTGGTGTTTTCTATACCCTCTAAAATACCTTCAAATTTTTCTAATGTTCCAATATCGTATTTTTGAAGAAAAGATAAGAGATCTTCTTTATTCACAGGTGAAAAAACAGCCATACCCTAAATCACTGTCTTTAATTGTTGAGGGATTTTAAAGTTGACATTTTCAGGAGCAAAATCAGACTCATGCAAATTTATTTTATACTTCTTTTGTATGATTTGAATAAAATTTTGTACTAATATTTCAGGTGCCGAAGCACTAGCAGTTAAACCTACATTATTAAGATTTTTGAACTTGCTTAGGTTAAATATTTCTAAATTTTCTATTAATATACTTTCTTTGGCGCCGTATTGTTTTGCTACTTCTACAAGGCGAAGCGAGTTCGATGAATTATGCGAACCAATAACAATGAAAAGATCACAACGCGAGGCAATTTTTTTTATTGCATTTTGACGGTTGGATGTTGCATAACAAATATCATTTTTACGAGGTTCGATTACATTTGTAAATTTTTTTTTAATAGATTGTATAATGGATTCAGTGTCATCCACAGAAAGAGTTGTTTGAGTGACGTAGGCAATTTTTTGATCTCTTTTGATAGGAAGATTATTCAGATCTTCTTCTTTTTCAATTAAGTAGATGGGTGTTTGTATTTGTCCCATTGTACCTATAACTTCAGGGTGATTGCGGTGCCCAACGAGAATGATGGGAACGTGTAACCGCTCAAAATTTTCCACTTCACGGTGTATTTTACTGACAAGTGGACAAGTGGCATCAAAGAAGAGCAGGTTTAAATTTTTTGCTTCTTTTGGTACTGATTTTGGAACTCCGTGTGCAGAGAAAATAACAGGCCGTGTACGATCTTCAATTTCTTCTAACTCATCAATAAAAACAGCTCCTTTTACTTTTAAATCTTCTACTACGTATTTGTTATGAACAATTTCGTGACGTACGTAAATAGGACCTCCATATTTTTTAATGGCTTCTTCCACCATCAATACCGCACGTTCTACTCCTGCGCAAAATCCTCTGGGACCGGCAAGATAAATATTGATTACATCCGATGTCATAATTATTTGTTTAATAGATTTGTGTCTATATACTTCTTTTGATATTTATATTAATTAAGTCGTATAGTGAAAAATATTATTTTTTTTATTTCGCTTTTGATGTTGATTAGTTGTGGATCCAACCCTCTGTCAACATCAAAAAAAGAGTTCATTAAATGCCCCACAGTCTTATTTGCAGCTGAACATAAAAAATATTTGAGAATTAATGCCTCCTCTATTAGCGTAGATGATGTTGCATACAAAGCGGAAATAAACAATTATAATTTTTCCAAGGGTTGTTTTATAAATGAAAATAATTTCACTGCCTCCTTATCGATTCTATTTATTGTCAAGCCTCTAATAAAGGAACAAAATATTATTACCCTTCCATTTTATCTTGCCATTCTTGATAAGGAAAAAAAATTACGTGATATTCAATATTATTACACAGAAGGTAATTTTAACAAAAATTTGGAGACAGAAACTAAGGAATTTGTCGAAACGGATCTTAGCAAGACGATAACAATTAATATACCAGACGTAGACGGAATGATTACAATTGTTGTTGGATTTATGTTGGATAAGCAACAATTGGAAATTCTAAATTAATTTTTAAAAACTGAGCTTAATTCTTTTATTGATCGATTAATAAGATTTTGTTTTTCGTTTTGGTCTAATTTCTTTTTTAGAATAGTTACGGCTGCTTCAATAGCTGTTCGTGAAATATGTCGTTGAATTGCGGCATTGGCATCTCTTGTCATTTGTTCAATTTTAGCCGTGGCCAATAAGTTGCGTTTATCAATTTTTTCTTTTAGTTTTTCCTCAGCTTGCGATTCCAAAATCTGTATTTTTTCTTTGGCATCTTTGTGAATATTTTCAATTTCTATTTGAACATCATTTTGGCGTTTTTTTAAATCACTGAGAGTATTCTGCGTTTCATTCTTAATATTTTCTGCCTCCTCAATACTATTTTTTATATCCTGAATTTTACTATTAAGGGTTGTACCAAGCATTTTTCGAATAGGATTAAAAACAGCAACTATGAAAATAATAAAGGCTATTGCAACCCAAAACTGCGGATCAACAAACATAATTAGTTTATTACTTTTGGTTGTAATTGATCGACAGTATCCTTAATTTCATTATCATTTACTGGGACATTAGAAATTTTTGAGAGTGTAAGCTTAGCAATCAAGTAAGTTTGATCATGTATCTGTTTTAATGAATCTTTTATATTTTTTTTAATTGTAGTTGCGGATTCTTCTATTGTATTACTTAAGTTGTTATCTAACTGATGTAATTCCTTAGTTGTATGATTTTGAAATTTAGTTGAAGCTGTTTTAATTAACTCAGATGTTTCTAATCGTGCATTACGCAATTGTTGATCAATTTGTTTCTGTATTTCCTCAGCCTCAGCCTGAAGTTGTTTTGCTGAAGTAATATCATCATCAATTTTACTTTCTCTTTTTTCCAACACAGAACTGATTCGAGGTAATGATATTCGCCATAGGAATATAAATAAGAAAGTGAATATAACAACCAACCAAAAAAGCTGAGAGATAAAAAATTCTGTTTGTTCTAACTGTGGCACTATAAAATTTATTTTTTATTACGTAAATAATATAACCAGAGCGATAACAAGTGCGTATAGTGCAATTGCTTCTACAAGCGCAAACCCTAACATTGTCATTGTAAAAACTTCACTACGTGCAGCTGGGTTACGACCAACGGCTTCAATAAATGAAGAAAAAATACTTCCAATTCCAATACCGGAACCTACTACACCGATAACGGCTAGTCCCGCTCCTATTAATTTTGCTGCTTCTACTTCCATAAATCCTCCTTAGTTGTTAATGTAAATGTAATGCATCATTTATGTATAAGCAAGTTAAGATAGCAAATACATACGCCTGCAAAAATGCGATTAATATTTCTAAACCAGTTAATGCAACTATGAATGCTAAGGGTAAAACACCACTATAAAAAGGCATTGTTATTACAAACATGGCAAAGACTTTTATGAGTGTATGACCTGCCAACATGTTGGCAAAAAGTCGGACAGACAAACTGATTGGTCGCGATAGATAAGAAATTACCTCAATAGGGATTAATAGAGGTAACATATACCAGGGCAAACCGGGAATAACAAAAAAAGAAAAAAAATTCATACCGTGCTTGGCGAAACCTAGAATAGTGACACCAACAAAGACAACCGCGGCTAGGGCAAATGTAACAATGATATGGCTTGTAAACGTGAAGCTATAGGGGAGCATACCCACCATATTGCCAATTAATACAAACATAAAAATAGTAAAAACAAAGGGAAAATATTTTCTTCCTTGCTCACCAACTGTGTCTTTTAGTAATTGTGCAATAAAACCATAACTGAGCTCAGAGATTAACTGTACACGGGAAGGAATAATAGATCTCGTATTAACAGAAAGGGTTAAAAAAAGAGTGATGACTGCTGTAGTAATCACCATGGCAAGAGACGAATTGGTAAAGGCAAGATCCACACTACCCACCTCAAAGTGCACGAAGGGCGTAATTTCAAACTGTTCAAGCGGACTGTGTTTTTCTCCTGAAGCGGACATTTTATATCTGTGTGATATTTGAATTCTTATTGTTTTTCAATGCGACGCATTACACGATAAACATTAAAAAATCCAGCAAATGCACCAAGAATGAAAAAAATAATCAGTCCAAAAGGTTTGGTATTAAAGTAATTATCCACAAGAAGCCCGATACCTACACCTACGACTAAAGCAGCTACTAACTCTGTACTTATTTTAAATCCAAAGCTAACACCACTTTCTTTTTTAGGCATCGATTCGGATTGATGACTTTTTTCGATACTGTTAATTTTTTTCTTTAAGTCAGAAATCTTGTCATTATTATTATCCATTTTCTCTTATTTGAACAGCTTTCTCTAAATCTACGGATACAAGTTGTGAAACACCCTTTTCAGGCATCGTCACTCCAAATAACCTGTTAACTCTAGCCATGGTCATTCGATGATGTGTAATAACAAGAAATTTCGTTAGAGAATTTTGAGAAATTTCTTCTACCAATGAACAAAAACGATCAACATTTGTATCATCAAGAGGGGCATCAACCTCATCAAGAACACAAATAGGGGCTGGATTGGACATAAACACAGCAAACAGTAAAGATAGTGCGGTTAAGGCTTGTTCCCCACCAGACATTAGTGTCAGGTTTTGCAATTTTTTTCCAGGCGGACTTGCATAAATTTCTAATCCCGCTTCTAAAGGATCGCTTTCATCTGTGAATTTTAAATAGGCTTTTCCTCCTCCGAAGAGTTGAACAAATAGTCTTTGAAAATGTTCATTTACCACACCGTACGAAGCAAGTAAGCGTTGACGACCTTCAGTATTTAATGTGTCAATGGCTTCACGTAATTTTGAAATTGCCGCTAGTAGATCAGATTGATCCTTTTTAATTATATTTACCTTTTTTTCCAATTCTGCCCCCTCTTGCTCTGCTAACAAATTAACACCCCCTAAACGTTCTTGTTCACCAATAAGACGTTCTAGTTTTCTCTCTAGATCTTCTAATGAGGGAAGGGTTTTGTTTGGATTAATTTTTGCTACTTCAAATAAAGCCTCCATTTTTATGCTTAATCTTTCCAGTACCTGATCCGTTAGTTGGTGAATGGTTTCATTTAATGTACCAATAACGCCTTCAATGCGAATTTTTTCTTCTCGTAATTCATTGAGCCTTACTTCCTCTAATTTTAATTTTTTGTTTATTTCATTAGCTTGTTGTTCCGTGTCACGAAGTTTTCCAGCAACTTTATCATAAGTGATTTTATTTTCAGTAATTAAATTTTGTAAACGTGTTTTTTCTGAAGAGATATTTTTGGGCATGGATTCCATTTCTAATAAATCATTATTCAATGTTTTTTTTCGTTCGTGCAATTCATCAATTCTTTTTTGTGCTGTGATCATGATGTCTTGCCATTGTTTTTCTTCAGCAGATAATTGTTTTAGGCGCCTGTTTTTTAATTGTTCTAACACGGCTTTGGTTAATGTACTTTGTTTACCTTTAGAGGTAAAGCCATCCCAACGCCAAATTTCCCCTAGTTCACTCACCAAAATCTGACCATCAGAAAGGTTATTTTGAAGATCGTTAATATTTTCTTTATTTTGAATAAAACCTATATATTCCAAGCGTTTTTTGAGGTTATCGGGAGCTTTAACGATAGTTGAAAAAGGGATAATCCCCTCTGGAAAACTTGACTGATTGTTGCTTTGTAGTGTTCGCCAAAAGGACGAATGTTTATCACTAATAGAGGCCATTAATTCATCAGAAAAAACAGCAGCAAGGGCTTTTTCATATCCATCTTCAAAGTTTAAGTAATCAATTATAGGATTGTTATTTTTTGTTGGAGATGTTACATGATTCAAATCATCATTATTTTCTTCAACAAATAAATCCCCTTGTTGTTTTTCCAACAATGATTTTTCATCACGAACACGAGATAAGTTTTCTTGAGCATCATCAAATAAAAATTTTTCTCTATTGCTATCGTTTTTAATTTGCTCAATGCGTATTTGAATCTCCTCAATAGCTGTGTTAGCACGCTCAATTTCTTTTTCCTGGTTATCAAGATTAATGGAATTGCGCTGTAATTCTGCTGCAATTTTATTTTCTTCTAAGCGCAAATTAGGAAGGGATTGCTGCACATTTTCATAGCCTATATTAATTTTAGCAACTACTTGTGTTTGGTCCACTACCAGGCCATTTTGTTTATAAATTTTTTGTGTTGTTTCTTCTAATTTATTTTTTTCTGTTTGCCATTTTTGATAGAATACAGTTGCCCTTGCACGAGTAATATCTTTTTGAATATTTTTATAACGCTCTGCCTGTTTCGATTGTTTTTTAAAAATTTCCAATTGTTCATCTTGTGTTTCAAGTACATCTTTTACACGTTCTAAATTATTTTCAGTTGCATTTAGTCGAAGTTCAGCTTCATGCCGCCGTGAATGCAATCCTGTAATGCCAGCTGCTTCTTCAAGTAGGCTTCGGCGTTGTTCCGGTTTAGCTGCAATAATTGCCCCTACTCTTCCTTGGCTTACCATGGAAGTTGATCTTGCTCCCGTAGAGGCATCCGCAAATAAAAGTTGTACATCTTTAAGGCGAACTTCTTTTCCGTTTACACGGTACTCGGAACCCTCTCCTCTCCAAATACGGCGTGTTACTTCTATTTTATCATTTTGATTAAAAATACTCGGGGCCTTGCGCTCAGAGTTGTCAAGATCTAAGGTTACTTCTGCTATATCCCATGCAGGGCGATCTGAGGTGCCATTAAAAATAACATCATCTAACTCACTTCCTCGCATTTGTTTAGGGGAAAGCTCACCCATCACAAAGCGAAAAGCTTCTACAAGATTGGATTTTCCACAGCCGTTTGGACCCACAATACCCGTGAGCCCATTTTCAATAATAATCTCTGTTGGCTCAACAAACGATTTAAAGCCCTTAACTTTAAGCTTATTAAATTTTATCATTAATTATTCTGATAATATTTTATCAATGATTTGTCTAAATTCTTTTATAGATTTATTTCCTTCCACTAAATTACCGTTTATTAAAAAGGAGGGCGTTGATTGGATATTAAATTCATTTTGAGCAGCAATAAGAGCTTGAAGAATAGTATTTTCCAATTCAACATTGTTGGTACAAGTTTCAAACTCTTCTTTTGTCATGCCACCGCTTTGCATAATCTTATACAATTCTTGTGTTGATTTGGCGTTTTCACGCACGACCCATTTTGGTTGTAGTTGAAATAAGGCATTCATATAATCATAGCGGACATCTTCAGGAATGCAGCGGAGAACCATACTGCCTATTAAAGCCGGATAATTAAAGGGAAAATCACGGAACACGATCCGCGCTTTTCCCGTATCAACATATTCTTTAATTAAGTCCTCAAGCGTATTATTGTGGAAAT
>PTLB01000032.1 GCA_002938255.1 Alphaproteobacteria bacterium MarineAlpha5_Bin3
TGATATACGTCCAATAAAAAAAGAATATGGAATAAGTGAAGAAGATATTGCAAAACGTTTAATAGATTACGGCTTCCATGCTCCTACTCAAAGCTTTCCGGTACCTGGCACTTTAATGATAGAACCAACTGAAAGTGAATCAAAAGTTGAAATCGATCGTTTTTGTAAGGCTATGATATTAATAAAAAGTGAAATTAACATGGTTGGTAAAAAATATAGTAAAGAAGACAATCCTTTGGTCAATGCACCGCATACAGCTGAAGAAATGGTAGAAGACGAATGGAATCATTGTTATTCAAAAAAAGTTGCCTATTATCCTGATAGTAGATTAATTGAAAATAAATATTGGCCTCCTGTTAAACGAATTGATAATGTTTATGGTGATAGGAATCTTTTTTGTGCCTGCCCTCCATTTGAAGATGATAAGAAATTAGACAAATAGGTTAATATTTCAATATTATTCTCAACTTTTTTTAATTAACTCTTCCAAAAAAAGTTTTTCTGGCATTTTCAGACAATTCTATTCCTTCTTCTAAATTATAATTTAAGGTAACAAGTATCCTGCCCTTATTTGAAGTAACTGGAGTTACGCGATGTAGATAGTTTCTTCCGTAGAATAATAACAAGGTTCCAGGTTTAACAGCTATTTTTTTTACTGGATACCTACCAGATAATACATCCTGAATTAGTTTTTTATTAAGATAGTTTTTTTCATAATCTCTTCCCTTGTTGGTATATTCAAATATACCTCCTGAATCTGCATTTTCTATCATCAAAGTTATTGCAAATGACGCGTTATCAAAATGCCACCCCAATTGCTGATTTTTTTCATAATAATTATAATTAATTGAAGAAAGTTTATCTTTGTAGGAAAATATTTTTGGAACATCTAAAGTTTTTTCAATAAAATAAATAAATTCCTGAGATTGATATAATTGATTGAGATAAGAGTCATTGGGGATTAAATCATGAGGAATGCAACCCTTATCACTTGTCATTTCTATATTACAAGGATCATCATTCGACAAATTGTTATCCTTTTTGTTTAGAAGTATGGTGTGTCCTTGAGAACAATAAAAAGCTTTATTGTGAAGAATTTTAGCTTCTTCCTGAATTTTCATTAATGCTTTTATATCCAAAAAATTATCAAGTTGTAGAGAAGATTTTTCCAATATTTCTTTATTGCATGATTTTATATAAACATCTTTGTTAATAGGATGAAGATTTAAGTTAACTATTTGATTTAATGCTTCCATGGTCTATTAATTATAATTTCATTAAATGATTTATATTAATCTATTAATAATTTTTCTTCTAATAATTTTTATACATGAGTTAGGGCATTATTGCGCAGCCCGTTTATTTAATGCTCAAGTTACTGATTTTTCAATTGGATTTGGCAAATCAATCTACAATTTTGTTGATAAAAATAATACCAATTGGAAAATTTCTTTAATTCCACTTGGTGGTTATGTAAAAATTAAAGGTCTGGATACTATTTTTCAAAAAGAGTCAAAATCAGGATACGAAATAGGATCTTTTCAATCCTTAAATTTATTTGAAAAAATTGTAATTTTATTAGCAGGTAGTTTTTTCAATATTATATCCGCCTGGCTTTTTTTACTTATTACACTTTTTTTTGTTGGCATCGTATCTTATACTTCTGAGGTAGGGGAAGTTATGAAAGATTCACCCGCTTCAATTAATGATATTCAAAAAGGAGATATTATTACATCAATCAATAATCAAATTATTAACGAATTTAATGATATTCCTAAAGCTATAGGTTCAGAAAAATTCATTTCAATTGATCTGTTGCGGGGTAATACTATTATAACAAAAAAATTTGAATTAAAGTTCAACTCGGAATTGCAAAAATATTTAATTGGTATTTCTAGTACCAATACCCCTAGTATAAAACGTTATTTATTTTTTGAATCATTTTCTCAATCTTTATATTTCATCCCAAATTATTATTTATCCACCTATAAGTACTTAAAACAATCAATAAATAACAACACAATTACAAAGGATTTATCTGGTCCAATAGGTATAGTTAAGATGGCCGATCAATTAATGCTAGATAAAATTAAGGGTATTGTACTATTATTTATAGTAATTTCACTTTTTGTAGGAATATTTAATTTAATACCTGTGCCGTTACTTGATGGAGGTCACATTGTATACTTTATTATAAGACGTATTTTTTCTGATTCATTACCTGAATTTGTTACGAAAATATATCTTATAGTTGGTTTTACAATTATTTCTTTCTTATTTCTTGTAGTCACTTTTAATGATATTTTTTATAAGTAAATTAACAGAATTAATATAACTAAACTTTGTGATAATTATTGAGGGTAAAATATGAGTAATTTTGAAGATGTAAAAGATTTTATGATTACCTACGGCCAAGAGGTTAAAACTAAATCTGAGTTTCCCGAAGAACAAATTATTAAACTGCGCATTGATCTTATCAAAGAAGAGTTAAATGAACTTACCGACGCTATTAAACAAAGAAATTTAGTTGAAGTTGCCGATGCATTAACAGATATTCTATATGTCACTTATGGAGCAGGGCATTCTTTTGGCATAAATTTGGATCTGTGTTTTGCCGAAGTCCAACGTTCCAATATGAGTAAGTTAGGTGAAGATGGCAAACCAATATACAATGAACATGGCAAGGTTATGAAAGGTTCTAATTATACAAAACCAAACTTAAAACAATTCATTAAAGCCAGTTAGGAATTGGCAAGTTATTTATTATTAAAAATTCCTTGTTGAACAATTTGCTATGGTACCTATCTGATTTGTCACAAAGTATAGTGACGATTGTTTTTCCAGGCCCTAATTCTTTAGCTAATTTTATCGCTCCGACAATATTGATGCCACTACTTGTCCCTAAACATAATCCTTCATTTTCTATTAATTTATAAATTTCTGTTAAAGCTTCGTGGTCATTTATACTGTAAGCACCGTCAATAGGTGCTTCTTTAAAGTTGGCAGTGATTCTAGAATTTCCAATTCCTTCGGTAATTGAATTACCCTCGATCTTAAGTTCGTTAAATTTAATAAAATTATAAAGAGCAGAACCTTTAGGATCGGATAAATAAATTTTAACTTTATTATTTTTTTCTTTTAAGGCTTTTCCTACACCTGCAATAGTGCCTCCAGTGCCAGAAGAACAAATGAAACCATCTATTTTGCCTTTTGTTTGATTCCAAATTTCTTTACCAGTATTATTGTAATGTCCATTTAAGTTTGCTGTATTATCAAACTGATTTGCCCATATAGTATTACCGTTATTTTTTTTGTAAATTTCCTTAGCTAATTTTTCAGAAAACTTTATATAGTTATCCGGATCTTTATATGGTTTAGCTGGAACTAATCTTAAATCTGCTCCAATTGATCTGAGCGTATCAATTTTCTCTTTCGTTTGGGTTTCAGGCATTACAATAATAGATTTATATCCTTTTGAATTAGCAATTAGAGTTAATCCTATTCCTGTATTCCCAGCCGTTCCTTCAACAATTGTTCCTCCTTTTTTAATAATATTATTTTCTTCAGCTTCTTTGATTATTGCTAAAGCTGCTCTGTCTTTAACTGAACCACCCGGGTTAAGAAATTCAGCTTTTCCAAGAATATTACAGCCTGTTTCTTTAGAAGGACCGTTTAATCTTATTAAAGGTGTGTTGCCTATAGCTTCAACAAAATTATTATAAATTGAATTCACAATTAGTCTTGAGTGTTGCTTTTAACTTCAACACCGTATGGTTTAAAATTTTCATCTATTTTTTGATTTTTATTAATGTTTCTAGCAGGGTTGCCAATCATAGTTCCATTTTCAGGTACATTTTTTAGAATGACGGTATTTGCTCCTATCCGAGCATTCTTTTCTAAGACAACAGGGCCAAGAATTTGTGCGCCAGAACCAATAATACAATTATCCTTAATAGTTGGATGCCGCTTAACATTTACTTGTTCCTTCGAGTTTTCAGCTGGAGATATTCCGCCAAGAGTAACTCCGTGATAAATAGTAACATTGTCTGATATTTCTGAAGTCTCACCTATAACTACACCCATTCCATGATCAATAAAAAGGTTTTTTCCTATTTTGGCGGCTGGGTGGATTTCAATACCTGTCAAAAAGCGACTAAATTGAGAAATTATCCTAGCAATAAGATAAATTTTTAATTCCCATAATTTATGAGCTATAAAATGAAAAAATACAGCTTTTACACCCGGATATGCTAAAATTACATTAATTTTATTTCTTGCGGCTGGATCTCGCTTGATAATAGATTCAATAAAATTATTCATATATACAATCTTTAAATAGTTATTATTAAGGTTAATTCAATTATTTTTATATTATTAATTCTCTTTGTTTTCTTATAGACATCTTTTCTAATGATAAAATAGTGAATACTTGATTTATATCAAATACAAAAATATTTCTTAGTTCTTATGTTTTTAATCAAGCAATTTTTATTTGTACTTTGTGAGATGGCTGTCTCAGCAATAGAATGTCCTTTTCTATTTGTATAAACAATGTTTGCCATAGATATAATTTTTTGAAAAGTAGTTGTGTTGGATACTATAGTTCCGATTGATATTGCTGGATTTACCAAAGTTAATCCAAGAATTACAATTTCCTTTTTATTTAATATATTGTTTTTTTCTTTAGCCTGAGCACATAATGAAAATATAAATATAATTATTATTAAATATATAATTCTCATATTTTAATACTACTTCACTTATTGATATTTTCAAATTTATAAGGTCAAAAAAGACATTAATGCAAATCTTTGAAAGACCTTGTACCACATATAGTTGCAAAATAAATGCTACATACAATCCATATTAACAAAACAATTTTTTGTTCAGCAAATAAATTAATATCTGAATTTGTAGTTACTAATTTTAAAGTTGTAGCTGACCAAAGAACGGTACAAAATATTGTTAAGTTACGAATTTTTTTTACCCTAAGAGGATGAACAAACTTTATTGGAATGAAAGTAAAAATAAACAAAAATAAAATAATGATTACATTAATAATTGGATGGGTATTTAGAATGTAAAAATACAAAACAACGATATTCCAAACTGCTGGAAAGCCGGAAAAATAGTAATCATTGGTTTTCATATTCATATTTGCAAAGGTGTATAAAGAGACAGCAAACATACCTGCAGGCAAAATGATTTCCCATCCATTAGGTACCATTTGAAACCAATAAATCATTAATGCTGGAATAATTACATAATTTAGATAATCGATTACATTATCAAGTGTAGAACCATCAATATTGGGCGTTTTATCCAAGACCCCAATTTTTCTTGCTAAAGTTCCATCTATACCATCAATTAACAAAGCTAAACCAAGCCACAAAAAAGCACCAACTAAGTCATTGTTTAAAATAGAAATAATTGCTAGAAATCCTAAAACCGCACCTGAGGCAGTAAAACCATGCACTGCCCAAGCAGCAATTTTATCTGTATTAATTTTATTAATGTTCATATTTAACTATAAAAATTTTTATATTTATTAATAATAAACATTTTTTTTATAATAAATAACAAGAATCTCATGTAGATACAATTCATGGGAATAATAACAGATGTAATATTACCTTTAGCTTTGGCTTTCATAATGTTTTCTCTAGGTTTAGGTCTAACTTCTAAAGATTTTAGCCGCGTTATTAAACAACCAAAAGATTTTTTAGTTGGAGCTTTTTCACAAATAATCATTCTTCCCCTTGTTGCCTTAATTTTAGTTTTAATATGGCCCTTATCACCAGAATTGGCTGTTGGAGTTATGCTTATTGCAGCTGCCCCTGGGGGAGCGACCTCGAATATTCTTACTTCTTTTGCTAAAGGAGATGTAGCGCTTTCAATTTCATTAACTGCAATTATTAGCCTTTTATCCGTAATAACTATTCCAATAATAATTTTATTATCTCTTAATATTTTGATGGATACAACTTTAACAACCTCAATATCTATATCCGACATTGCTATAAAAATGTTCTTAATTGTTACTGTACCCGTCTTGTTAGGAATGATGCTTAGAAAATTAGCAAGCAACTTTGCTATAACTTTTGAATCTATTTCAAAAAAAATATCAATTTTTTTATTTGCTTTAGTCTTATTGGGGGCAATTGTTTCAGAAAAAGATAATATAGTCCTATATTTTTCTCAAGCAGGCTTAATCACATTAGTTTTAAATGTTCTGATGATGTTTTTAGCCTATAATATCGCTAAATTCTTAGGATCAGGAAACGATCAAAAAAAAGCGATTACTATAGAGTGTGGACTGCAAAATGGCACTTTAGCAATCGTTGTTGCAACGTCAGTTTTTGGAGGTGGTTTATATTTAATTCCAGCCGCTACCTATAGTTTGATAATGTTTGCAAGTTCTTTAATTTATATTTTTGCAATTAAAAAAATAAATTTTTTTAAACAGAAATAACAGGGAAACTATCACAATCAAGTGGTTGACCATTTTTTAATTTGACTTCAGGAAAAGGAGGGGACATCTCACCTTTTCTTTTTATGTAAGTCGCATCATCACCAGTAAATCTTGCAGAAAAAGCTCTACGTCTATATTTTGTTGTATTACCAGGAGCTCCATGCACTGTTGCAAAATTAAATGCTATTGCATCACCAGGGATTAAGTCATACGAGACAATATCATACTGCTCCTTATTGTTTTCTATATCAGGTATTTTTTCAAATTCTTTATCTACATGATCATAGGTATTGCCGAAAAATTTAGTTGGTATAAATTTTTGATTCCATTTATGTGAATTAATGACAAATTCAGGACAAGATGACTGAGGAATGTTATCTAAAGGTATCCAAAAACTAATGTTTTGGAAACCATTAACACAATAATATGATTGATCTTGATGCCAGGGTGTTTTTTTGGTAGCCCCGACTTCTTTAATTAGCACATGTTCATGAAATATATTTACTTTATTAGATTTCATTAATTGCAATGCAATTTCGGCAATCCCAGAATTATAAAAAAAATCTTTGTATTCTTTTATGCGTTGCCAATTACAGTAGTCATCATAAAAAATATCCTTATCTTCTTTTTTTTCATAAACACATTTATATTGGCTTGGATTTTTAAAATTTTTTTTAATTCCTGCTTTTAATTTTTTTATCCAATTTGAAGAAATTATCTTTTTAACAAGAATTACACCTTGATCTTGATATAAATTAACAGTATCTTGATCTATTAACATTTAATTCTTAATTTTATATCCTTTAGCAAAACTTATGGATATTATTGTAATACAAGAAAAAAGAATAAATAACATAGTAGCTAAACTTGTGAATATGCTTACATCGGCTATTTCGTAAAAACTCCATCTAAAACCACTTACTAAATATAATACAGGATTAAATAAAGACACTTTTTGCCAAAACTCCGGAAGCATATTGATTGAATAAAAACTCCCTCCTAGAAATACTAATGGGGTAATTATAAGAATGGGAATTAATTGTAGTTTTTCAAAATTATCTGCCCAGAAACCAATAATAAAACCGAATAAGCTAAAAGTTACTGCTGTAAAAATTAAAAAAAACATCATAACTAAAGGATGTGCTATGTTCAAATCAACAAACAAACCTGCAGTAGCAATAATAACACACCCAATGATCAAAGATTTTGTTGCAGCTGCTCCAACAAAGCCTAATATAATTTCAAAGCTTGATATTGGTGCGGCTAGTAATTCATATATTGTTCCAGTAAATTTAGGGAAATAGATTCCAAAAGAAGCATTACTAATAGATTGTGTTAAAAGTGTCAGCATTATCATCCCAGGAACAATAAATGATCCGTACGCAACCCCGTCAACCTCTTTTATTCGTGAGCCGATAGCTGATCCAAAAACAATAAAATATAATGATGTGGAAATAAGAGGTGACACTAAACTTTGAAATAAAGTTCTGCGCATCCTGTCCATTTCATGGAGATAAATAGCTTTAACTCCGTAATAATTCATTATTAGACCCTTTCACTAAATTTATAAATATACTTTCAAGTGAGCTTTTTTCAGTATTCATATCTTTTAGATTGATACCTTCATCTCGCATTAAATTTAAAAGTGTAGTAATTCCTGTTCTTTTATTTTTAGTATCATATGTGTATGTAATTCGCTTCTTATCTTCACTTAATTCAAGATTAAATTCTTGTAAAATTGTAGGAATATTATTTATTGTTTCTTGTAGTTCGAGTATTAATTTTTTTTCACCTAGTCTTTTGATTAACTCATCTTTCCGATCAACAACGATTATTTTTCCATGATTAATAATACCAACTCTATCTGCAATTTCTTCAGCTTCTTCAATATAATGAGTAGTTAAAATAATAGTAACGCCTTTTTGTTTTAATCTTTTAACAATTCCCCACATATCTTTTCTTAATTCCACATCTACACTTGCGCTTGGTTCATCTAAAAAAAGTACTGTAGGTTCGTGTGAAAGTGCTTTTGCAATAAGAACTCTTCTCTTCATTCCACCAGATAATTCTCTAAGTTTACTTTTGCGTTTTTCCCATAGAGAAAGCTCCTTAAGTAATGACTCAATATAATTGGAGTTTAATGATTTCCCATACAACCCTCTTGAATAACAGACATTATCCCATACTGTTTCAAAAGCTTCTAAAGTTAATTCCTGGGGAACTATACCAATTAATGATCTAGCTTTTCGATATTCTTTTTTTATATCAAAATTATTTACTAATATCTTGCCAGCAGAAGATGTAACTATCCCACAAATAATATTGATTAATGTTGATTTACCTGCTCCATTTGGTCCTAAAAGTGCAAATATTTCACCTTTTTCAATTTCTAAATTAATTTCATCTAAGGCTTTAAAATTATTTGCATAAACTTTGCTTAAATTTACAATAGAAATAAAGTTTTTCATATTTTTATAAAGATAATTTAAACATAATTTAATTTAACAGATCCAATACTTCCAAAATCGGCTTTAATAGTATTTCCAGGCTTAATTTGTATTGCCTTGGTACATGTTCCTGTTGAAATAAATTGACCTTTTAATAAAGGTTCGCCTTTAAGGGCTAATTGATTAATAAGCCATATAGCTGAATTTAAGGGGTTTTCAAGAACTTTGTTGGTGTTTCCTTTATCAATTAATAAAGAATCAACATAAATACTCACAACATGGTTTTCTAAATTAATTTTATTAATTGGATATACATTTGTGCCATAGATCCAATGTTCAGAAGCACCATTACTTGATATTAAATTATATATTCCAATATTTTTCAATTCTTTGTTGAATCGAAAATCTACAACCTCAATAGATGGTAATAAACCATCAAACAATTCATCAACATTATGAATAGCGAAGGGAGCATTTGTAATATTAACATCTTCTTTCATTCTAAAGGATATTTCTGGTTCTGCATGTGGTTTATAAAAATTATTTGATTTTAATGTGCAATTATTTTCAGATGAAAATTTAGAATATAATTCTCCATAAAAAGGTTCATAAACTTTAATTTGTTCTTGAGCTATTTTGTTTGTACATCCAACTTTTTTGCCGATTGATATATTGTCCTTTAGGGAAAGACATAATATCTTTAATTCATTTTGAATTTGATACGCTTCTTCATTATTTTGTGGAGTACAGTTTGGAGGCAAACTGTTTATTCCTCTTCCATTTAATTTGTTCTGAAAAAGTATATTGGCAGCTTTTAATATATTATTGGTATTCATTATTCAGATTAAAGAAATTTATTTCATTGTATATATCTAAGCATTCATTATAAATACTTAAAAATTCTGAAGGGATATTAATATTTATTTTAATTGAATTATTTCGTTTGTCTTTTTTAAAGTCGTGACTAGATGGCATAAATTGAAAAATGATTATATGTATACAAATATAAACACAAATAATTAATCTTAAAAAAAAGCAGGTAAAACCTGCTTTCTTATAATGAAATATAAC
>PTLB01000033.1 GCA_002938255.1 Alphaproteobacteria bacterium MarineAlpha5_Bin3
TACTTCTTTGTCTTTTCTTGAATCTAAATATTCTGTTGCTCCTTTAACTAATCCATCAGCAATATCTTTATAATAATTTGAAACGACAATAAGCACTTTCTGTTTTTTCATTATATTTTTTCCTGAGATACAATTTCTAAATCAAAACCATCTAAAGCAATAATTTTTTTATTGCTATTAGACAATAATATAATTTTGTGTAGATCTAATTCTAATAATATTTGAGCCCCTACTCCATATTCTCTTAATTCTAGCTTATTATCTTCGTCGTCCCTACGTTTAAAAATTTTCTCTATATTTGGAGTCATATCACTATTAATTAAAACTATTGCTCCCCTTCCTTTTGCTTCAATTATTTTAAACGATTTAGAAATTTCATCTCCAAATATATTTTTTTCCTCAAATATATCCTTCGTAATATCTAATTTATGCATTCTAACATATGTTGGATCATCACTATTTGATAAATTTTTTACTAAAGCATAATGTTTTTCACCTGATAAGGTATTTGTAAAAATCTTAAGTTTAAAGCCTTTTCCCATTTCACTTTCAAATTCTCTTTCTGAATCTAGTTCAATAATTTTAGAATTTTTTAAACGGTATTTGATTAAATCTGCTACTGAAGCTATTTTAAGAGAATGTTGTTTTGCAAAGTTAATAAGTTCAGGAAGTCTAGCCATAGCACCATCATCATTCATAATCTCACAAATAACACCTGAAGGATTCAATCCTGCAATTTTTGCAATATCTACAGCTGCTTCGGTATGACCTGCTCTTTCTAATACTCCTCCAGCCCATGCCATTAATGGAAATATATGTCCTGGTGATATAATATCTTCTTTTTTTCTATTATGATTAATAGCTACAGATATAGTATGTGCTCTATCAGCAGCAGAGATACCTGTGGTGACACCTTCTTTAGCTTCTATAGAAATTGTAAATGCTGTTAAATCATTTTTTTGATTAGAAGGATTCATTAAAGGTAATTCAAGTTCAGTAATTCTCTGCTTAGTAAGGGCCAAACATATCAAACCTCTACCATATTTTGCCATAAAATTAATAGCTTCAGGTGTAACCATCTGTGCAGGAATAATTAAATCTCCTTCATTTTCTCTATTAGGATCATCAACTAATATATACATTCGCCCATTACGTGCATCTTCTATAATTTCATCAATAGAAGAAAGATTTTTAAGATATTTATTATCAGTCATTTTTATTTAAAATAAATCTAGCTAAATAATCAAATTCAACATTAACAAGATCACCTTCTTTTGAAAATTGGAAATTGGTATTGTTAAAAGTGTGAGAAATTATAGAAATAACAAATGAGTTTTTATCAACATTAGCTATCGTTAATGAAATCCCATTAATTGCTATTGATGCTTTCTCTACTATAAAATCATAATATTTAAGTAATTTTTTTTCAAATTTAAACTCCCAACTGTGTTTTAAGTTTTTAATTTCTAATATTTTGCAAACACAATCAACATGGCCGTACACAAAATGTCCAGATATTTCATCTCCCATTTTTAGTGATTTTTCTAAATTAATTTTTCGATATTTTTTCCATTGTATTAAATTTGATCTTCTACTAGTTTCCTCTCCAACATTAACAGTAAAAATAAAATTATCATTCAATTTGTTAATTGTTTTCGCAGTTAAACAAACTCCATCACAACAAATCGATGAACCGACTTTACAATTACTTAAATCCAATTTTGTCTTAATAGAAAAATCATTGGTTTTTTTATTAAAATTATCAATTGATCCTGAAGATTGAATTATTCCTGTAAACATAATTATTTAGTTAAAAAAAACTGATATATATCTTTTCCATATTTTTTGTTTATAATTTCTTTTAATTTTAATTCTTCTATTTTTTTACCGATAATCATAGGTTTTCCTGAATTACCAATAATAAAAGGAGCAGTAAATAAGTGAATTTCATCAAGAAGTTTATCTTTAATCAAATTTGAAAATAATAAACCACCTGACTCAACTAAAATATTATTAATCTTTAGATTAAAAATCTTTTTAAAAATTGTTTTTAAATTTAATTGTTTATTTTTCATTTTTTTCAATAAAATAATTTCACATCCAAGACTTTTTAATAATTCATATTTAGTATTTTTAGTAGATGTAAAAATAATAACCCTTTTTTTAGAAATATTTTTTAGAATATTTGATTTTAAAGATATTTTTAGTGAATTATCGATTATAATTACCGGTAAATGCTTAATTATTTTATTTTTTTTGCGAACAGTAAATCGAGGGTTGTCTTTTGAAATAGTTTTGACTGTAGTAAATATTGCTTGACTAGAATATCTTAATTTGTGAGCATATTCTCTACTTTTTGAATTTGATATCCATTTACTATCATAATTTGGCCAAGCTATTTTTTGATCTTTTGAAATTGCCATCTTTACTTTTATATAAGGTCTTTTATTTTCTAAGCTTTTAAAAAAAAAATTATTTAATAAATTAGTTTTTTCTTCTGTTAAACCTACAACAGTAGAAATATTATTTTTAACCAATTTATGAATGCTTTTTTTATTTGTACGATTATCTGGGTCATGTCTTGCTATATAAATCTTCTTTATTCCCGATCGTAAAATTTGATCGGTACAAGAACCATTCCGTGATTTATGAAAACACGGTTCTAAAGTTACATACATAGTTGCTCCTTTAGATTTTTGTCCTGCTTTTTTCATAGCTATTTCTTCTGCATGAGGTCTGCCTTCAGGGGCAGTAACAGCTTTTGATAAAATGTGATTATTTTTAACAATTAAGCACCCCACAACAGGATTGGGAAATGTAGATCCAAATTTTTTTTTGGCTAATCTGTGAGCTTCGTTTAAATATTTTATATGCTTATCATTCACAATAAATGAAAAAATTACTTGTCTGCAGGATTATCCTCAAGATTACCTAAAAAATCTTCAAAATCCTTAACTTCACGAAAATTTTTATAAACTGAAGCAAAACGAACATAAGCTATTTGATCAAGATGAGATAATGCTTCCATAATGTATTCACCTATAAGAGTACTTTTCACTTCAGTATCACCAAAATTTTCTAATTTGCGAACGATGGCATTAACAATTTTTTCAATTTTTTCTTGATCAATATTTCTTTTACGCAAAGCCAAAGATAAAGATCGAAACATTTTATCCCTATCAAAAACTTCTTTTTTACCATTAGTTTTTAAAACAATTAAATCACGTAATTGAATTCTCTCAAATGTTGTGAACCTTGATCCACATTGATCACATATTCTTCTTCTTCTAATGGCTGTATTATCTTCCGTAGGGCGTGAGTCCTTAACTTGGGAATCTTGGTTGCTACAAAAAGGACAGCGCATTAAAAAGCCTTAGCATAAATTGGATATCGAGAACACAAATCAACCACTTCTTTTTTTGTTTGAGTAGAAATCTCTTTTATTTTTGAATCTTCTAGTAATAAACTATCTATAATACTAACAATCATATTGCCAACAGTTTTAAAGTCTTCATTATTAAAGCCTCTTGCAGTAGCTGCTGCTGTTCCAATTCTTAATCCGCTTGTAATTTTTGGTGGATTGGGGTCATAAGGTATGGCATTTTTGTTGCAAGCAATACCAACATCTTCTAACAATTTTTCAGCTTTATCCCCAGTTAAATTTTTCGGCGATAAATCTAACCAGACTATATGGGAATCAGTACCTCCTGTTACTACCCTAAAACCTTTTTGCACAAAAACATCGGCTAAAATTTTTGCATTTGATATTACGTTTTTAGCATACTCTTCAAATTCTGGTTTCAATGCTTCGCCAAATGTAACTGCTTTAGCAGCCATTACATGCATTAAAGGACCTCCTTGTAATCCTGGAAAAACAGCGGAGTTTATTTTTTTAATAATTTCTTCACTGTTTGTTAGTATCATAGCACTTCTTGCACCTCTCAATGTTTTGTGAGTTGTTGAAGTTACTACATCTGCGTATTCAATAGGATTTGGATATTGCTTACCTGCTATCAAACCAGAATAGTGGGCCATATCAACCATAAAATATGCACCAACTGCATCTGAAATTTGTCTAAATCGCTTCCAATCAATTGTTCTTGGATAAGCAGAAGCGCCCGCAATAATCATTTTAGGTTTATGTTCTTTTGCAAGTTTTTCAACCTCATCATAATCAATTAAATCTTTGTCATTACCTTCTTTTTTGACGCCATATTGAATTGCATTAAACCATTTACCCGAAATATTTGGTTTGGCTCCATGTGTTAGGTGGCCGCCTGAAGCAAGAGACATGCCTAGGAAGGTATCATGGGGTTGCAATAAGGCTAAAAATACCGCTTGGTTTGCTTGAGCTCCACTATGCGACTGAAGGTTGGCGTACTTACAATTGAATAATTTTTTTACCCTATCTAGAGCGATTTCCTCAGCTTGATCAACAAACTCACATCCTCCGTAATATCTCCTTCCGGGATAGCCTTCAGCGTACTTATTAGTCATTACAGATCCTTGGGCATTAAGAACCGCTAATGAAGCAATATTTTCAGATGCAATTAACTCAATTTGATTTTGTTGACGATGAAGTTCTTTATTTAAAGTTGCAAAAACTTCCGGGTCACTATCTTTTAAACTTTGCTTATGTATTTGACTCATTCAACAATTTTCCTAACTTAATTTATTTATTCTATTTTTATGTCTTCCGCCCTCAAAATTCGTGGTAAGAAAATTCTCTATGCATTTTAATATATCTTGTAAATTCATAAATCTTCCAGGTAAAACTAAAACATTTGCATCATTATGCTCTCTCATTAATTTAGCTATTTCAGGCTCAAAAGCAAGGCCAGCCCTAATGTTTTTATCTCTGTTAGCAGCTATAGACATTCCTATTCCTGAACCACAAATAAGAATACCTTTTGAATTTTTTGTAGAATTAATTTTTGAAACAAGCATTTTTGCATAATCTGGGTAGTCAACACTATTCATATTATCAACCCCTAAATCAACTAAATTATTTTCTATAGAATTGAGAATTTTCTTTTTTAAATCAAAGCCAGCATGGTCTGATGCAATGAATATAGTCTCTTCCATATAATAAAGTTAATAATGCTTAATTTATAAAATTACACTATATTATTACAAATTATGAATTCCGACAACATATGGCTGGATCCTCTTTATTTAGATGATCTTTTAAGTGAAGAAGAAAAATCAATAAGAAAAACAACCCATGATTATTGCGATAAGTATTTATTACCAATAGTAATTAAGGATAATCGAAAGCATTATTTTGATAAAAATATTTATAAAGATTTTGGTTCATTGGGTTTTTTGGGCTCTACAATAAAAGGTTATGGATCTTCTAATGTAAGTAAAGTTTCTTATGGTTTAGTTGCTGCAGAATTTGAATCTATTGATAGCAGTTATCGCTCGGCTATATCGGTCCAATCTTCTTTAGTTATACATCCTATTAATTGTTTTGGGTCGGAAGAACAAAAAAATAAATATCTACCTGATTTAATTAAAGGAAATTTAGTTGGTTGCTTTGGATTAACAGAAAGTGAAGCTGGTTCTGACCCAAGTTCAATGAAAACTAATTTTAAAGAAGAAAATAATTACTTTGTTTTAAATGGCAGTAAAAGTTGGATTACAAATGCTCCGATTGCAGACATTTTTATTATTTGGGCAATGAATGATAATGATGAAATTCAAGGATTTATAATTGAAAAAAATACAGAGGGATTATCAACTTCTTTAATTGCAAATAAAACAAGTTTAAAAATTAGTCCAACGGGACAAATTATTTTAAACAATGTAAAAATTCCGAAAGAAAATATTTTACCTAAGGTTCAAGGATGGAAATCTGTGTTTTCTTGCCTTAACAATGCAAGATATGGAATTGCTTGGGGCGTAATGGGAGCTGCTCAAACAGCATGGTTAATCGCTAAAGATTATAGTGAAAATAGAATTATGTTTAAAAAACCTTTAGCATCAAAACAATTAATTCAAAAAAAACTTGCTTTAATGCAAACAGAAATAACTTTGGGATGGAGTGCTTGTCTGCATGCTGGAAGAGCAATGGATAAAAATAAGGATGTTAAAGTTGCAATCAGCATGCTGAAAAGAAATAATTGTCAAAAAGCTCTTGAAGTTGTTAGGGAGGCTAGGGACATGCTTGGAGCCAATGGTTTATTGGAAGAATATCACATCATGAGGCATTTAGTTAATTTAGAAACTGTAAAAACTTACGAAGGGGCAGAGGATGTTCATTCGTTAATTTTAGGCAAATTTCAAACAAAAATTGATGCTTTTTAGGTTTTTCTAATTAATTTAGTAGGTAACAAAATTAAGTAAATCTAATAAGCTTTCCTTTTTTACATTTATGGTTCATATTTAAATATTAATTATTATTTTTTTTACTTCGGAGGAAAATATGAAAAAAAAATATGAACGCCGTAGCTTTTTAAAAAAAGCGGCGGTAGGTGGTGCTGTTGCAGCTGCGTCTACTACTTTAGCTGCTCCAGCAATTGCGGCAAGTAAAGTTGACATTGCTATTGTTGCTACTTGGGGTAGAGATTTTCCAGGTCTAGGAACTGGAGCTCAAAGGTTTGCAGATAGACTAACTGAAATGAGTGACGGTAGATTTAATGTTGAATATTTTGCAGCTGGTGAACGTGTTGGAGCTTTTGATTCATTTGATGAGGTTGCTTCAGGGAACGCTCAAATCTACCATGCTGCAGATTATTATTGGAAAGGTAAACATCCTGGTTGGGCTTATTTCACTTCTGTTCCATTTGGATTAACTTACACAGAGTGTAATGCTTGGATACGATTTGGTGGTGGTCAAGCATTATGGGATGAATTAGCTGATGATTATGGTCTAAAAAACTTCTTGTGTGGCAACACGGGAGTTCAAATGGGCGGTTGGTTTAATAAAGAAATTAATTCGGCCAGTGATCTAAAAGGTCTTAAAATGCGTATCCCAGGTCTCGGTGGAGACGTTATGGCTAAATTAGGTGCTTCTCCTGTTTCATTACCAGGTGGTCAAATTTATGAAAACCTAGTATCGGGTGCTATTGATGCAACAGAATGGGTTGGTCCATGGAATGATGAAATTATGAAATTCTATGAAGCGGCTAAATACTATTATTTCCCAGGTATGCATGAACCAGGCTCTGCTCTTGCTGCGGGTTGCAATAAATCATGGTTAACTAGCTTATCAAATTCAGATCAAGTAATAATAGAAGCAGCAGCTGCCATGGAAAATGATGTAATGATGGCTGAATACAATGCTAAAAATGGCGCTGCATTAGCTAGATTAGTTAATGAACAGGGCGTTATAGTAAAGGAATTTAGTGATGATACTTTTGATTCCTTTGGTGAAGCAGCTGACGAAGTTTATGCAGAAGTTGTACAGCATAGTGACTTAGCAAACCGTATCCATGAAAGTATGGTAAAAAGTCGTACTGAAGTGGGTGGTTGGTTGAACCTTGGGGACGCTGCATATTCAAGACAACGTAATAGAGTTCTTGGGCTCTAAATATATTTTATACAATTAAAAAATAAAGCGGAATCTCTTGGGGTTCCGCTTTACTAATAAATATTTTCAAGGATTATTCACTTAATGAATATTAATATTTCAAATCAACTTCGTTTTTTTGGAATATTAATTGTTGCATTAACATTTACATTTTTAACAAATAATTTTTTAAATTTTTGGGCTGATTGGCCTGGAGTTAATACTTTTTTTGCTAATCTAGGATGGTTTGGCTTTAATCAATTGCAAAGTCCTCTTGAAGGATCTTCCTTAGTTCAAGCTTGGATTCAATTACTTAGCTACTTTTTAATAATTTTTTTATCCATGGCTTACGTTTTATTAACATCAAATAAAAAACTAATGCAAGACTCTAAAACTTTATCTTCTTTATCAGCCTATATTATTCGAGCATCATTTTGGATAGTCCTTTTAGTTGGTCTTGTTGATATGGTTTTATCATTTTTAAGAGTGGAAGGTTTTTTAGTTCCACTCCTGGGAAAAGACTTGGGTATAGCTTTAGGCCGTCCAATTTTCAGAGGAACTTATGTTCATTTTCCAATAATGCTTATATCCTTAATTATTGCTTATTTTACTCGAACATTAGGCTTTTTATGGCTAGCAGTTCTTGTTGTTGTAGCTGAGTTCCAAATTGTTCTTGCAAGGTTCATTTTTTCATACGAGCAAACATTTATGGGTGATTTAGTCCGTTTTTGGTATGGGTCACTTTTCCTTTTTGCAAGTTCTTATGCACTAATTCATGAAGGGCATGTTCGTGTCGATGTCCTTTACACAAATTTTAGTAAAAGAGCAAAAGCATGGTCTAATTTTCTTGGAACATTACTATTAGGGATTCCAATTTGTTGGACTGTTTTACTTAGAGGCATGTGGTGCAAACAATGCATAATTAATGCGCCTCTAACAAGTTTTGAAACTTCAATGAGTGGATACGGGATGTATGTAAAATATCTCATGGCAGGCTTTCTTGCAATTTATGCTTTAACTATGTTGATTCAATTTGTAAGTTATTTTCTAAGTAATTCTTCTATATTGTTTGAAGAAGCAAAAGATAAAAATTTAAAATCATCTAATACAATCCAGTCCACCATCCAATCATAATGGAAACATTTTTTCTTGTAATTTTAATTTTAACAATGATAGCTGCTTTGTCTTCTGGTTTTCCAGTTGCATTTGCTCTTCCTGGATCTGCAATTCTTTCCATACTTCTAGCTGCTTTATGCGGCTATTTATTTGCGGGTAACGTAAGTGAGTATTTTTCACAAGATGGTCCAATACAGTGGCTTACTGCCGGTATTACAAATTTTAGAGGAGTTTACTGGGAGGTTGAACGTGATACTTTAATAGCAATACCTTTATTTATTTTCATGGGTATTATGCTGCAACGATCTAAGATTGCAGAAGATTTACTTGTAACAATGGGTCAGTTATTTGGACCTATACCTGGTGGCCTAGGAATATCGGTAATATTTGTTGGAGCTTTATTAGCAGCTACCACAGGTATAGTTGGCGCAACAGTTGTGGCTATGGGATTAATTTCCTTGCCAGCAATGCTTAAAAATAAATACGATAAATCTCTAGCAAGCGGAATAGTTTGTTCATCTGGAACTCTTGGTCAGATTATTCCACCTTCAATCGTTTTAATTATACTTGCCGATCAACTAGCAAGTGCTTCGGATGTTGCTAATACAACCAGGCAAGCTGAATACAAGCAATTCACTGGAGAATTTAGTATGCCAGGAGATTTTGGTGTCGCTTCAACAAGTGCAGGCGATATGTTTCTAGGTGCATTCTTTCCTGGTCTTGTATTAGTTGGTTTGTATATGGTTTATATCCTTATTTACGCTCTATTAAAAAAAGGAGTAGCTCCCCCAGTCCATTATGAAGGGAAATATGATGGAAAGTTTGCAATAAAAGTTTTTCTATCTTTAGTACCGCCTCTTGCTCTCATCTTTGTTGTTCTTGGTTCAATCTTGCTTGGTGTAGCTACTGTCAATCAAGCAGGTGCTATTGGAGCAGTTGGTGCTACCATTATGGGGGGGTACCGTCTTAAGGCAGGAGAAAAATATGCTTATTTACCTACTATCATTGCCGCATTATCTCTTATTGCAATTTATTTCCTTGTCAATTCATTCGATTTAACAATAAAAAATATTGATAGTTCTGATGATATTATTGGGATTACACTTGCATCTGTAGCTGTATTCGCTCTTCTTGTTTCAGTTTTCTGGAGTTTTTGGAGAGTGTATAAAATCGAGAACATTCTTAAAGGGGTAGCGCTTGATACATGTGTTACAACATCAATGGTATTTATTATCTTAGTGGGAGCTGCCATGTTAACTGCTGCCTTCCGCGGCTTTGGTGGAGAAGAACTTGTC
>PTLB01000034.1 GCA_002938255.1 Alphaproteobacteria bacterium MarineAlpha5_Bin3
ACATTAATCAAAGGATTTTCTATCTTTATTAAATTCCATTGATTAATTGCTACATTATACATGTGCCTTAGGAGAACTAAGTCGTAATGACATGTTCTTTTTCCATCTTTTATCCTTTTGTTTTTATATTCAACGAAGTTTTTTGTTTTAAGTGTATGAATTTTTTCATCGCACAAAGGTTCCTTAAGTAAACGTTTTATTCTTCGTTGTTCGCTCTCCTTTCCTTTTTTTTGGGAGGTGATTTCATTAAGATATCTTTGAATTATATCTCGCAGTATTAATTTATTGTCTTGTTTTACAAATTCATCGCCCAATTCTATCTTATCTTCAATATGGTTCGCCCATATTTTGGCTGTTTTTAAATCTGTAAAAGTTTTTGATATGCTTTTGTGGCTACTCTTGCGTACCTGTACTTGATACTTCTTGTTTCGTCTTCTAATCGTTGCCATATGTCCTCCAGTGTGACCGGAGTGTGATAGCTGGGTGAACCTGTATTGATTCTTTCGAGAAAACCAGTATTCTTCAGTAGTGCCAGCAGAGGACTGAAATCCTCGTGTCGGTGGTTCAATTCCGCCCCTGGGCACCATTACCCTAGTCTTTCTGTCACGATCTTTTTCATTTTTCATCTTTGGGTGAATGGTGATATATTTGGGTAATGCAACAGTTTATTTATATCGCTTCAATTTGGATTATACCTGTCTTAATTTCCATCACAATGCATGAGGCTGCTCATGGTTATGCTGCAAATCTCTTAGGAGATGATACCGCAAAAAAACTTGGACGTGTAACCCTAAATCCATTAAAACACATTGATAGATTCGGTACGGTTATTCTTCCTTTGCTTCTCATCGTGATGAAAAGTCCTTTCGTATTTGGTTGGGCAAAACCAGTGCCGGTTAAATTTTATCGTCTTAAAAATCCTCTTCGTGATATGATAATTGTTGCTATTGCTGGCCCAGTTACAAATGTAGTACTTGCCTTTGTTGCTGCTTCAATATTATCCACTATGCATAATTTCGCCTTATTAGATAATCCTTGGCTGGTTCGCACTCTTGCAAACTTTTTTTTTATAAATATTATTCTAGCAGTTTTTAATATGATACCTATACCGCCATTGGATGGTGGAAGGGTAGCAGTTGGACTTCTTCCACAACCTCTTTCTTATCAACTTGCCAGATTGGAACGGTATGGGTTTTTTATTATTATAACTGCATTATTCGTTCTTCCTCTTATAGGGAAAAAAATAGGAATAACGCTCGAGCCAATTCATTGGTTTATCCAATCTGTTTCAAGCTTTTTGATAAGTATTATTGCATTCATTACAGGATTACAAATTTAGTTAGTTGTAAAAAAATATTTTTTTAATATTTTTCTATATTAGTATAGTGTTATTTTATGGAAAAAAGTATTCTTGTTTTTACTAATGGAGAAAAGTTAGGGGATGGCATAATAAAGCTCCCACTGTTACATGAAATAAAAAAAAGACTGCCTAACTATCTTTTGATTTGGATGACGAACAAAGGCAAAACCGTTTATAATAGCTTTCTCCAGTCAATTGCCGCTCAGTATATTGATGAAATTATTGAACAAGCCGATCTCAATCCCTTTTTTTGGCAAGACATTTCTAATAGTTACAATTTTCAAAACAAAAAATATGAATATATTCTTGACACACAAAAAGCAATTTTTAGAACATTTGCTTTAAAAAGAATTAAATGCGAGCATTTTATTTCGGCCGCAGGTAATGGTTTGTTTTCTTCTATAAGTATCAACAAACAATCAAAAAATATAAGGCAATATTATCTTGATGGCCTTTTTAATTTGTTGAATGTAATTAAACCGGATAAGATTGATGACACATTTAAAATAAATATACCTGAGCAATTAGAAAAAAACCTAGCTCTAATATTTAAAAGTCAAAATAAATATATTGGTATTGCCCCTGGAGCAGGTGAAAAAAATAAAATTTGGCCTATTGAAAAATTTATCGAAGTGGGAAAATATTTTGAAAAAAAGAGTTATATAATTGTCCTGTATTTAGGTCCAGATGAAATTAAAATTAAACATCAATTAATTGCTAAATTTCCTAAAGCAGTAATTCCTGAGGATATTATTAAAGATTTTTCTAATATTGAAATAGTTATGGGTTCAACAAAGTTTATAAATTGTGCTGTAGCTAATGATAGTGGAATTGCACATATGCTATCTACAAAATATTGCCCTGTAATTAAACTTTTTGGCCATAAAGACTCTAACAAATTTACACCGCAGCACAAAAACCTCATACCTATAAATTCATCAGAATTTAACAGTCGGGATGTCAAAATTATTCCAACAGTAAGGGTTATAAGAGAGATAAATAAAGTTATAGGTTGGACAATAGAACGTTAGATCATTATTAAAATAAGGTTAAATGTTCAAATTTGAAAAATTAATCTTTGGTGACTTGGGTTGGGGAGATGAATTCTTAATTGCAACATTAATGACAATCATAGTCAGTATTTGTTCAATGGGACTCGGTATCTTTATTGCAATTTTTGCAGCTTGGGCAAAGTTAACTTTATCAAAATTCCTGAATTTCATTTCTAATTTTTACACAACAGTCGTTAGGGGCGTTCCTGAATTACTAGTTATATATCTTATTTTTTTTGGCGGAAGTGCTGTCGTAATGAAACTTGCTAAAGTTTTTGGTTATAATGGATATATTGAATTAAATGCTTTTACCATAAGTGTTGTTGCAATTGGCATTATTTCTGCAACTTACTCAACAGAAGTTTTACGTGCTGCCTTTTTATCTATTGATCGAGGACAAGTTGAGGCTGCGAAAACTCTTGGGTTATCTAAGTTTCAAATTTTTTATAAAATATTAGTCTCCCAAGTATTGAGACATGCTATTCCAGGTTTAGGAAATGTTTGGCAGGTTACTTTAAAAGACACTTCCTTAATTTCAGTTACAGGACTTGTTGAAATTATGCGTCAGACTAGAATTTCCTCTAATGTGGAACATTCTCCTCTTACTTTTTTAATTACCGCAGCTTTTTTATATCTGTTTCTAACAACTTTTTCTGGTAAATTTTTTAATTATCTTGAAAGGCAAGCCAATAAAGGTTTTGCTCAAACTTCATGAATTTTTTTGAATTTTTCAATTCTTTTCAAGAAAGCTTAATATTTATTAACTTTTTTAAAATTTTAAAAGCTCTTGATCAGACGCTTTTATTACTACTAGCCTCTTTGCCTATTGGTTTTGTCTTATCTTTAATTTTTGCTTTGGGAAGAGTGTCAAAAAATAAATTATTATCAAAAACAGTTGAATATTATATTTTTGTTATTCGCGGAACACCATTGCTAGTTCAAATTTATCTTATTTATTTTGGTCTTGGTTCTGTAAAAGGAATTAGGGATAGTTTTTTATGGATAGTATTGAAAGAGCCTTTTTGGTGCGGAGTTTTAGCTCTAACCTTAAATACAGTAGCTTACGGTAGTGAAATTTTTCGAGGCGGAATTCAAGCAGTTTCACAGGGTCAAATTGAATCAGGAAAATCTCTGGGTTTTACACGAATTGGACTGTTTAGAAGAATAATTTTTCCTATAGCCTTAAGGAGAGTATTACCTACTTATGGTAACGAACTAATTTTAATGGTCAAGGCTACTTCTTTGGTTAGTTTAACAACCTATATGGAGATGACAGGGATAGCTAGAAGAATTATGGCAGTAACTTGGGCTCCTGTCGAAGCTTTTTTAGCTGCAGGTATATTATATCTTTTGCTTAATTTTCTTATGGTGCAATTTATCAAGTATCTAGAGTGGAAGTATAATCCACATTTAAGAGTGACTCGATAATTATACTTTTGACTACATTCTATATTTTGTAACCCACTTCATTCATTATGCCAGTTAAATATTTGAAACCAATTTTCGCATATTCAAAAGGATTGGCTTTTTTTGGATCTTGTTCTGCCTCAATAACAAGCCAATCATTATAATTATTTTCATGCAAGGTAGATAATAGGGGTAGATAGTCAATGCATCCATCACCTGGCACTGTAAAAGTTCCACCTAAAAAAGATTCTCTAAAGCTTAGATCTTTAGCTAATGAGTTTTCCAAAACATTTTTTCTAATATCCTTGCAATGGACATGATTAATACGTGAAATATATTTTTTTAGGATAGCTTGGTAGTCTGCTTGAGCAAATAATAGATGTCCAGTATCATATAAAAGATACGTATTATCATTCGTTTCATTAATAAATCTATCAACGTCTTTTTCTGTTTGAATGAAAGTCCCCATATGTTCATGATAAGACATGGGAAGTCCAACATCATTAAGCCTACTTGATATATCTGAAATTTTTTTACAATACTCTGGCCATTCATGATTTTCCAATTGCGGCCTTTTAGAAAGAGGAGAATTAATATCTTTTTGGATTGAGCCGGAAACATCAGCGAAAACAAAAACACTTGCGTTAACATGTTGTAATAATTGAATATGGCCCTGCATTGTAGACCACTCATCCTTAATGGACCTTTCGTGCAATAGTGATCCATACCAGCCCCCAGGAAGTGATAATTTGTATTTTTGTAAAAGAAATTTAATTTTTCCAGGATTTCTTGGAAATTTTCCACCAAGTTCAATTCCAGTAAATCCTGCCAAGCTAGCTTCTTCAAGACATTGTTCAATAGGCGTGTCACCACCTAGCTCAGGCATATCATCGTTGCTCCAGGCAATAGGAGCTATACCAAGTTTTATACTCATTAACTTGAACATGTTTATTTTACGATTTGCAAAATTAAAAGGATTAATTTAATTAAATCTTCAGTGAATATTCTCATAGTAGATGGCAACGAGAAAGTCAGTTCTGAAAAATATACGGAACTTGGAATGTTAACTCAATATGAAGTTTACCAAGAGGTTCTAGAGAAAATATCAGCTTATGAATTAAATATCAGCATTATACATCCTACATGGGGAGATGATTTTCTTCCGCCAGGAACTAACTTAGAGGATTTCGATGGAATAGCATGGACTGGTAGCGTACTTAATATTTATGATTTAAGACCAGATGTTCGACGTCAAATTGATTTGGCAAAGATACTACTTCAAAAAAAAAATAAGATTTTTGGAAGTTGTTGGGGGTTACAAGTATTAGCTACCGCTGCAGGAGGTCATGTACGAAAAAATCCTAAAGGATTAGAAGCAGTTATAGCAAAAAAAATAACATTAAATAAACAAGGCATTAACCACCCAATGTATAACGATAAACCATATACTTTTGATTCATTTTGTTGGCATTATGATATAGTAGAAAAATTGCCTGCAAATTCAATAGTTTTATCTTCTAATGATAATAGTGATTATCAGTCTTTCACTTTCTCTAGAAATAATTCAGAAGTTTGGGGAGTTCAATATCACCCAGAATTTAATAGTAAGTGGATATCTGGCTTGATTTCCCAGAGAAAATCAATTCTTTTAGAAGAAGATTTTTTTTCTTCAGAGCATGATTTTAATATAATGTATAATTATTTGTCTGATTTGAATAAATATGATTCATTAAGAAAAGATTTAGAAATATCCGATACGTTAATTGATGATAAAATTCGTTATAGAGAATTAATTAATTGGTTGACACATCTTAAGGATAATTTTTCGTCAATATAGAGACAATCTTTTGCCATTCATTGATTTTATTAGTCATTAATGATTTTTTAATTTTTGGTTTAAAAATTTTACTACTTTCCCATAAACTTGTAATGGCTGACGTATTCTTTAAAAGCCCACAAGATAATGCAGCTAAATAAGCAACACCTAAAGAGGTTGTTTCAATATTTTTAGGTTTTATAATTTTTTTCTGCAAAGTATTAGACAAACTTTGAATAAAGTTATTATTTGTGACCATGCCTCCATCCACTCTCATTTCCTTAATATTAGATGCTGAATCTTTTTCCATAGCACTGACTAAATCATAAGTTTGAAAAGTAATACTATCTATTGTCGCTTTGACCATATCTGGTATCGATGTGTTTCTAGTTATGCCGATTATTATTCCTCTTGCATTGGGTTTCCAATGGGGGGCACCTAGCCCTGTTAAAGCAGGTACAATAATTAGTTTTTCATTAATGTTCGCTTTTGAATATAATTTTTCAGTTTCTTTTGCATTCTTAAAAAATAGTAATTTATCACGCAACCATTGAATAGCAGATCCAGCAACAAAAATACTTCCTTCATAGCAATACATTTTTTTTGTACCAATTTTGTAGGCAACTGTAGTTAGGAGGCGATTTTTTGATAACTTAAATTGACTACCAATATTCATCAAAAGAAAACAACCTGTGCCATATGTGCTTTTTGACTGTCCTGAATGAAAACATGCTTGACCAATTGTTGCCGCCTGTTGATCGCCTGCCATACCACCAATTTTTATAGTTTCTCCAAAGAGGTTTGTTTCTCCAAAATCAAATGTATTTTCAACTACTTTAGGCAATATCTTGGATGGAATTTTTAAGACAGATAATAATTCTTTTGACCATTTTTCTTTTTTAGAATCAAATAACATAGTTCTAGAAGCATTTGTAATATCAGTTAAGTGCGATTTCCCCTTTGTTAAATTCCAAAGTAACCATGTATCTATTGTTCCAAATAACAAATTATTTTTTTTTAAAAGTTTTTTTGCATTTTTTGCATTGGTTAATATCCATTTTATTTTTGTTGCAGAAAAATATGGATCTATAATTAGTCCAGTAATTTTTTGAATTTTACTAACTAACATTTTTTTCTTTAGAGCTGAACAAATCCCAGTAGTTCTTCGGTCTTGCCAAACTATTGCATTGTAAATAGGTTTGCCGGTTATCTTGTCCCATAAAACTGTTGTTTCTCTTTGATTTGTGATGCCAATAGATAATATTTGCGATCCTTTTAGTTTATTTTTTTTTAAGATTTTTGATATTAACGCTTTAACATCATTCCATATCTCTAAGGCGTTATGTTCAACCCATCCATCATTTGGAAAAAACTGTGTAAATTCTTTTTTTATTGTATCAACGACATTAAATCTATTGTTATAGACTGTAACTCGTGAACTCGTAGTACCTTGATCTATTGTTAGGATAAATTTCCGCATAATTAAGTTAAATATCTAAATTGCTTGTAAAATTAGCGTTCTCTTGGATAAAATTATACCTATGCTCAGCTTTTTTGCCCATTAAGGAATAAAAAAGTTTCTCAGTCTTTTCTTCTTCTTTGGCCCCATGCTTTAAATGAATTTGTATTAATTGTCGATGATCAGTATCCATTGTAGTGTCCCGTAATTGGTTTGCGGGCATTTCCCCAAGGCCTTTAAAACGAGTAATCTGTGGGGACGTCTTTTTCGCTTGAGATTGAAGTATTTTATTTTTTTGTTTTTCATCATAAGCAAAGTAATCTGAATCTTTATAACTAATTTTATATAGTGGGGGCATTGCTAAATATAACTTTCCCTTTTCAATTATTTTGCGCATGTATTTATAAAAAAAAGTAATTAATAACGTAGCAATGTGAGAGCCATCTACATCTGCATCGGTCATGAGAATTATTTTTTCATATCTTAAGTTGGATAATTGGAAATTTTTTCCAAAGCCACATCCTATAGCTTGTATTAAATTTTGAATCTCAGAATTACCAGCAATTTTTGATAGGGAGACACTATATACATTCAATATTTTGCCTCTTAAAGGCAATATAGCTTGTTTTTCTCTAAAACGTGCTTGTTTTGCAGAGCCACCAGCACTATCCCCTTCAACGATAAATAATTCAGTTCCCTCAATTTTTTTACTGGAGCAATCAACAAGTTTGCCGGGAAGTTTATTTTTTTCTTTAACAGTCTTTCTCTCAAGTTCTTTAAATTTTGACAAGTCTGTCCTCAGTAACGAACGTTCAATTAAAGTTTCTAACAATTTTATAGATTCTTTTTTATTACTATTTAACCATAACAAAAACTGATTTTGAATTTTTTCTTCTAATTGCTTCTGAATTTTAGGCATCATTATTCTTTTCTTAGTTTGTCCCTCAAAACTAGGAGAGTTGATAAAGATAGAAATGAAAGAATCAGAGAAATCAAATAAATCATTTGGCGTTACATTTACCGATTTTGATAGTTGATTTTTTTTGCCGTAAAGTTTTATTGATTTCATAACTGAGTTTTTTAAGGCATTTTCGTGTGACCCGCCATCGGGTGTTTTAATGGTATTGCAAAATGATTCCATTGAAGATTGCTGACCTTCATTGAAAGCAATATAAATCTCACATTTTTCTTTTGAATTTAAATCTAAATTAGCATAAAAAAATTTAGAAATAACTTTTTTCCTGTTTTCAAAGTTTTCTTTCATCAAATCAACAATTCCTTTGGGATAATAAAATTCAGCATGATTTGGAGTTGTGTCATGAATTAAATCTTTATCTACTGCAAATGAAATTTTAGCTCCCTTAACTAAGACAGCTTTCATTTTTATAAATGAATGAAGTTTTTTAGGAGAGAACATAACAATCTCAAAAATTTCATTATCAGGAATAAAACGTATCTCAGTACCCTTGAGGTATTTTTTGCACTTTCCAATAGTGATTTTACTTTTAGCCAGTCCACGTGAGTAATTCTGTGAGTAAACTTTGGCTTTATTATAAACTTTTACCTCCATTCTTTCACTTAAGGCATTAACAACTGAAATTCCCACACCATGTAATCCACCTGATGTTTTATAAGCACTTTCTGAGAATTTTCCCCCAGCATGTAAGGTCGTTAATACTATTTCTAAAGCCCTTTTATTTTTATATTTGGGATGAAAATCAACAGGAATCCCGCGTCCATCATCTTTTATTGTTATTGACTTATCTTTTGCATAGTAAAAAGAAATATTTTTGGCATGACCTGCTACTATTTCATCGATGGAATTATCTAGTACTTCATTTACCAGATGGTGCAATCCCTCTTCATTTGTATTGCCAATATACATTCCAGGGCGTTTTCTTACCGGCTGAAGACCTTCGAGAACTTCAATATCTTTTGCTGAATATGTTTTTTTCTTAGTCAATTTAATTGTACTTTATCAAAAGGAGTTAGTGTTTGGTATAAAAAAACCGTTATCAATTATGATAGCGGTTTTCAAATATATATATTGTTAAATTTATACGTCGTAATATAAATTAAACTCATGAGGATGAGGTCTTAGATTCATTGGATTAACCTCTTTTTCTCTTTTATAAGAAATGTAAGTTTCAATATTATCTTTAGTAAAAACACCACCTTCTAATAAAAAATCATGATCTTTTTCAAGAGCATTCAATGCTTCTGCCAGAGATCCTGGAGTAGAAGGAATTTTTGCTAATATATCTGCTGGGGCTTCATAAATATTGATATCAGTAGGTTGTCCTGGATCAATTTTATTTTTAACACCATCTAAACCAGCCATTAGAATTGAAGAAAAAACAAGGTAAGGATTTGAAGATGGATCAGGACACCTGAACTCTATTCTCTTTGCTTTTGGACTTGAAGTATAGTTGTTCGGAATTCTAATAGATGCCGTTCTATTTGCTTCAGAATATGCAATATTTACAGGTGCTTCAAAACCTGGAACTAAACGTTTATATGAATTTGTTGTTGGGGCACACAATGCTAAAAGAGCAGGGGCATGTTTTAAAATGCCGCCGATGTAATGTAATGCAAAATCACTTAAGTCTGCATAATTTCCTTTTTTATACATTAGTGTTTCACCATTCCTCCAAACACTTGAATGCACATGCATACCCGAACCATTATCTCCAAACAATGGCTTAGGCATAAACGTTGCAGTAAGCCCATGTTGTTTTGCTACATTTTTTACAAC
>PTLB01000035.1 GCA_002938255.1 Alphaproteobacteria bacterium MarineAlpha5_Bin3
GTGATGCTAATTGGGAAAGTAAAGTTTTTGTTGTTGAAAAATTAGGATCGGGAACATTCCTATATTTGGAAAAAGAGGGTGATCCTTTGGTTGTGGAAACTGAGGGTGATACCAATATCAAAGTTGGTGATACAGTCAAAGTTGGTTTTAGTGCTTCTAGATGCCACTTATTTGATAATACTAATCAGTCATTTAAATAATTTTTTTAATAGAATCGGTATTTTTTTTTTCTTGTGAATCAGCACAATATACCGATTTGAACCCCTCTTGTTGCTATACAGCAATATATATATATTTTTATTTGTGAGCAGAGGGTTTCATATTATTTCCTCCTAAAGAGTGTTCCTCTAGTAAACTTCTCTGCTCTTTTATATCTTGAGAAATTTCGAAAAAAGTATCCTCTTATGGTAAAAATAATGAACTCCTAAACTAAAAATTCCTTAATTTTTTTTCTAATATCTTTTGGGTCAGAAAGGTGAATGATATTAAAACCTAGTTTTTTGGCTACCTGAACATTTTCTAGCTTGTCATCTATAAACACAGTTTCTTTTAATTCTAAATTAAATCTTTGCAATGCTAGTTCATAGATTCTTTGACTAGGTTTAACTAATTTAACTTCTCCAGAAATTAACAAACCATCAAAAAGTTTTAAAAACGGATAATCATCCGTCATACCAACAAAAGTTTCGGCTGACCAATTAGACAAAACATAAGATGAATAATTTTTTTCTTTTAACTCATGTAATACATCAATGGATTCAGCAAAAACTTTTTTAATCATTTTACGGTGATTTGGATAATATAGTTTTATTTGTTCTTCATATTGAGGGAATTTAGGTATCAATTCTTCTTCTGCTGTCTTAATGATGCGGCCAGCATCTTGTTTTATGTTCCATTCGTCATTACAAACACTAGAAAGAAAATACTCTAAATCAGCTGAATCTGAAAAAATATCCTTAAAAAAATGATGAGGATTCCAATCAAAAAAAACACCGCCTAAATCAAAAAGAAATTTCATAAATAATATGCCTTTCTTTATAGAGAAAAAAAATAATATAATAGATGTTTATAAATAATTTTATGTCTGAACAACTCATTTACTCCGTTCAAAAACAATTAATTGAATTAACAAATATAAAATTTTCTATAAAATACATTGAAACTTATATTTGCCCTATTTTTGAATATATTATTTCTTCCAAGAAAAAAAAATTTTTAATTGCTGGTTCACAAGGCATTGGAAAATCAACCTTACTGTATATATTAGAAAAAAATTTAAAAATTATTTATAATAAAGAAATTTTAAGTCTAAGTTTAGATGATTATTATCTGACAAAAAAACAAAGGGTCTCTTTATCCAAAAAAATTCATCCTTTATTAATAACAAGAGGAGTTCCTGGCACCCATGACATAAAAAAATTATTAAAACATGTCAGATGTTTTGAAAGATCCATTTATCCTATTAATATTCCTATTTTTGATAAATTAAATGATGATCGTTTGACTAAAGTTAAAAAAATAAAAACAAAAGCAGATATACTAATATTAGAGGGATGGTGCTGCGCCTCACCTGCTGTGCCTAATTCTTTTTTAAAAAAAAATATCAATCAAATAGAAAAAATATTTGATAGAGATTTAAGATGGAGAAATTACTATAACCATCAGTTACAAAATCAGTACGCAAGATTGTTTAAAAAATTTGAAAAAGTCATATATTTGAAAGTTCCATCTTTTTCCTACATTCAGAATTGGCGATTAAAACAAGAAAAAATGATGAAAACACGAAATAATCATATTGATGCTATGGACAGAAAACAAATATTAGAATTTATACTACACTATGAAAAAATTACTAAATGGATGATGAAAGTATTGCCATCTAAGGCAAACTTAACAATCAATGTTGATAAAAATCAAAAAATAAAGAAAATATTATTTAAAAAAATAACCACCGACTAACGGTGTTCATATATCGCTGATATTCATCTTTGAATTTACCCAAAAGATATTCCTCTTCAAATTTTATTACATAATTATGGATCCAGATTGCCTGAACTATGGAAGATAAAAGATACATCACATTTTCAAAAACTAAAAACATGCTTAAATGTAAAAAAACAAATGAAAGGTAAATAGGATTGCGAGTATAAGCAAATATACCGGTTTTAATCAATCTTTCAGATGGAGAGGTAGGTGCCGGATTTTCTTCGTATGATGTAAAGATGTTGAATCCCGAAAAGAAAAAAAACAAACTTATTATTAAACCTAAGATACCAATTAAATGAATTGGGTACAGCAAAGGGTATTTCGGAATAACAAATTCGCCTACTATGTAGCAAAGAACCAATAAATATACTGTCACAAGAAGTGGATTGCCTTTTATTTTTGGTCTGTCAGTCATAATTTATTTATCTCTATATGTAATTTTTTGTAATTATCTATTAAAACAAACGCCCCAGCATCCAATAGTTCTTGTGTTGGACGGTTCTTATACCAATGACCACCTGCTGTTACGCCTACAACCTTTACCCCAGAAGCCACTCCTGCCTTTACTCCAACCACACTGTCTTCAAGTATTATTGTTTCTTCTTTATTTAAGTTATTAGCATTTATTACCGCTAAATATATATCCGGCTCAGGTTTGGGTTTGCCAATCATATCAAAAGAAAAAACTTTATTCACTGCAAAAAACTTATCAAGTTTTACTTTCTGTAATCCTGAAACAACCCTTTCTTTCACGCTGTTAGAGCCTATAAAACAATTATATGAAGTTGATTCAAGAAACTCTAGAGCTCCAGGAACAGGGGTTAATTCATTTACATAGATTTCATTGGTAATTTGCATAATATCATTAAAAAACGCTTGCTCGTTATCAATATTGAATTTTGCTGATAATTCTGAGATTACATTAACTGTTTTTTTACCGGCAAATTGTGAAAAGTCATTTTCTGTAAACTGAATATTTCTTTCACAAAGATATAGACAAAACGACTGAGCAACTAACATTTCGCTGTCAACCAACACACCATCAAAATCAAAAATAATATTTTTTATCATTTAAAAAAAGTTGTTTTTAATGATTTTTCTAGAATATCACAGCTTTTAATGAGAGTTATGAGATCTATTGATTGTTTTTTTGATATTATTGAATATTATAATTTGAGCGATACATAACTCGTCGTTTCTGAGCGAAAGTGGGATAGATCGCCTTCAAACTTAAGGAGGTATAATGAAAATAGGCTATTTCTGCAATGCAACAAATTGGAAAAATCAAAAATCTTACAGTGAAATTTTAGGTGAAATAAGGGAGATTGCTACATATTGTGATGAAAATGACTGGGATTCAATTTGGTTCACAGAACATCATTTCAGTCATGAAGGTTTGGAAATTTGCCCAAATCCGTTAATGATAAGTGCTGATATAGCGGCTCGGACTAAGAATATTCGAATTGGACAAGCCGCAACCATAGTGACTTTTTGGAATCCTATTCGTGTAGCTGAAGACATTGCTTTGTTAGACAATTTATCAAATGGACGAGTAGAAGCGGGTATAGGGCGTGGCATATATGGGCGAGAAGCATTAAATATGAATCCAGATGCTGATACTAAAGATCAAGCAAAAAATTTCCGATTATTTGAAGAAACAATAACCATTTTGAAAAAAGCATGGTCGCAACAATATTTTAACCATGAAGGTGAGTTTTATACATACCCTGCTCCGAACTTTGTATGGAGACATGACATGAGCCCGCCTAGTAGTGAATTTATGAATATAGAAACCAATATTTTGGAAAAAATAAGTATTGTGCCAAGACCCATTCAACAACCTCATCCTCCTCTTCACCAAGTAGTGGATAGTCCTAGCTCAATAGAATGGGCAGCTAAGAATGGAATTAACACGATTATGTGGATACCGACTGTACAATCCTTAAAAAAACGCTTTGAAATATATAAAAATGCAAGATCAGAAACTGAAAAAAGAAATGTTGAAATGGGAGAAGGTGTCAGTTTGGTAAGGGATATGTTTATTGCTGATACTATGGAAGAAGCCAAGGAAAAAGCTGGCGAACAGATGGTTAATTACATGCGTTGGGTTTGTCATTGGAGAGGTCTTGGCACTCACATGAATCCAGGGGAAGAGCTACACAAAACTAATCGTAAACTTGATCTATTAAATTATGACTTTCTTCATAAACGTAACATGCTTTTTGGGACAGTAGATTATGTAATTGAAAAAATAGAAGAATTACAATCTGAACTAAATTTGCAATACCTTCAGGTTTGGTCAAACTTTCCTGGAGTTAAGCATGACGATTGCATGAAAAGTATCAAATCGTTTACCGAAAAAGTAATGCCCCACTTTCATAAGAAAAATAAAGCTGAAATACAACAGGCTTCCTAATGAATATGGATAAAAATCATCAGATTTTATCTGGTGGTCAAGCGGTGGTTGAAACATTAAGAATTGAGGGAGTAAAATATGTCTTTGGTTTAATTGGTTCAGCAACAATGGAATTGTTCGATGCCCTTTATGAAGCGAAAGATATTAAATTTATTGATGTAAGAGATGAAAGAACAGGTACTCACATGGCTGATGGTTACGCACGTGCCTCTGGACAACCTGGAATAGTAATTTCGGGACAAAATGGCCCTGGAGCAACAAACCTTGTCACGGGTATAGCGCAAGCCAATGCTGCTTTTTCCCCTGTCATCTCTCTTGCAGGCGATATTGCTTCAGAACATAAGGGCAAAGATGCCTTTCAAGAAATAGATCAACAAGCACTATTTGAACCTATTACAAAAAAAACCTTTTCAGTTAAGCAGACTGAAAAAATACCCAAAATACTCAATGAAGCTTTTAATCTAGCCTTAGCTCCTAGATGTGGACCTGTGCACGTCAATCTTCCTCGAGATATTTTAACCAACAATGCTAACTTTGCAGAATTTAATAAACATCATAATAATATTTTACCAAAAGCATCAAAAGACAATTTAACAAAAACGATAGATATTATTTTATCATCTTCCAAACCTGTAATTATCGCGGGAGGAGGAATTAAAAATACACAAGGCGGTCAGGAGGTAATTCATCTTGCCAAAATATTAAACATTCCAATTGTATCTTCCGCTGGACATGGGGATGCACTTCCGTTTGATGAAAGTTTATATGCGGGTCAAATGGGTCCCAGAGGAAATCCTGTCGCCTCAGATCTGGTTAAAGAAGCGGATGTAATTTTAGCTTTGGGAACTCGTCTTGGATTTAATTCCACTTTTTTTTCTTACGAAAATATAAATGAACAAGCCTCCATCATCCAGGTAGACATTGAGCCCAAATCTTTAGGTCGTTATTTCCCAATCACTATTGGTATTTGTGCTGATGCCAAAACAACTGCAATAGAATTATACAATGAAATATCACTTAAAAAAGAAACTATTAAAATTGACAGTTGGACAAAAAATTTTTTAGATAAACGAAAAGCTTATCTTAAAAAAAGAGATGCAGAAGCAGATTTTAACCCTCATTTAATTCAACCTTCAGGGCTTTTTAAAATTTTGCGCGAAACTCTTCCAAAAAATTCTGCTGTAACTCTTGATGCCGGAACACTTTGTCTACAAGCAACGGATATGCTAAATTTTTACCATCCTCGATCTTTATTCACACCCTTAGATTTTGGGTTAGTGGGTTTTTCCTTTGCTTGTGGTTTGGGTGTAAAGCTAGCCAAACCCGATTGTCCCGTGATAAGTTTAATGGGAGACGGTGGTTTTGGAATGACAATTTCTGAACTTAGTACTGCGGTACAACACAAAATAAATACTGTTACCATTGTCATGAATAACAAATCATGGGGTGCAGAAAAGGCGTATCAAAGGGATTTTTATGAAAAAAGATACATTGGCGCGAACATAGATAGCCCTCCTTTTGAAAAAGTGGCTGAACTGTACGGGGCCGCAGGATTTCATGTAAACAAAATATCTGAATTAAAGGATGTCATCAATACCGCTCTTCAATGCGAAAAACCAGCTATCATTAATGTTGATGTTGACCCCAGCGCTCTTTATAGTTTTCGAACGGATTCATTTAAACACAAACAGAAATCTTAATGCAATTACCTAATAATGGTTTTGACGATCGTTTAACATACTACGAACTAAATAATGACAGTTTGGGCACGCCCACTATTTTTATACATGGAGTTGGCCTAAATAACACAATGTGGCTGCCCCAAAAAAAATATTTTCAAAATTATAAAGTTGTTTTTTATGATTTATTAAACCATGGAAAATCAAAGAAGGGCTACAAAGAACTAAAATTTGAAAACTTCAATAATCAACTTATGCAATTGATTAAATTCCTAAATATAAAAAAATTTAATCTCATCGGGTTTTCTGTCGGAGCTTTAATAGCCCAGCATTTTGCATCTATACACTTTAATAGGATTAACAAATTGGTAATTATTGCAAGCGTATATAAAAGATCTGATGAACAAATAAAAAAAGTCAAAAATCGTTATAAAAAAACATGTGAAGGAAAAGGCATATCCAAAGATTCAATTCATCGGTGGTTTAGTCAAAAATATTTGGAAAATAATCCTGAAGTGTACCACTATTTTTTTGATATCCTAAATAAAAAAAAAGATGAGAATTTTTTACCGGCCTATAAACTTTTTGTTGAGTCAGATAGTTATAATATAGATTTCTCAAATATTGACATGCCAACACTAATAATGACTGGGAAACATGACGTTGGGTCAACACCTGAAATGAGCAAAAAGTTGCATCAAGAAATTACTGATAGCGAGCTGTATATAATTCCCAACGCAAAACATATGGCTGCCTTTGAACAAGATAGATTGGTAAATTCAAAAATATCCAGCTTTATAAAATGATGAATGAACGCTTAAACGCTCGATAACCAAAATAATGAGGCCATTCCCAAAAGCGCTAATACTAAAAATTCAGCTATTTCAAATAATTAAACTGAACAGCTCATGTCTTTTCCACAGCAGGAAGGTGATTTGATTTTTCCGTGACCATTTGGACATTTAGAAACTTGGACTTCCGAACCGTCAACGTCAATGGTGTCATCAACCAGAGATTCATTGCATTTTCCGCAAGTAGCGTTAACTGACATTCCGCATATTGAACATTCGTATGTAGCCATTTTTTACTCCTTAAAAATTATTAATTACTAATACAATAAATTGCGCTAGATTACTATACTGTGAATGATTAGTTTTAAATAGTGAGATAAACTAATCACGTTTTAATCAGTACCCAATCAAAAGTTTATGCATTTTAGTTATTCTACAGTTACAGATTTAGCAAGATTTCTTGGCTGGTCAACATCTGTTCCGAGTAAAACCGCTAAGTGGTAAGCTATAAGTTGAATGGGTAATGAATAAATAATCGCGGATGTTAAATAATTTGTATCAGGCAATACAATTATCTGATCACAATATTTTTTTGCTTTTATTGATCCCGCTTTATCAGTAATGATAATGGATTTACCTCCCCTAGCCCTTACCTCCTGAATGTTAGATAGTATTTTGGAAAAATTATGATCAGATGGAGCCAGTGCTATAACTGGTATTTGGTCCTCTATTAACGCCAAAGGCCCGTGTTTTAACTCGCCAGCTGCATACCCTTCACAGTGCTTGTATGTAATTTCTTTTAATTTAAGAGCTCCTTCCAAAGCTATGGGATACATAATGCCCCTGCCAATATAAAATATGCTTTTTGCATCTCTTAAACTATGGGCTATTTCTTCAAACCTTTTAGAATCTTTTAAAATTTTTTTTATTGATTCATGAATACTGAAAAGGGAATTAAAAACATTTTTTTCTATATTATTTTTTTGCTGCTGGATGTGCAAACCTAATAAAGCCAAAACAGCTAATTGTGCTGTAAATGATTTTGTGGCAGCTACTCCTATTTCTGGACCTGCCAATGTAGGCAATACATAGTCACTCATTCTAGCTATTGAACTGTTAAGAACGTTAACTATAGAGATAGTGAATAGATCATTCTGTCTAAATTTTTTTAAACATTCAAGTGTATCCATTGTTTCACCTGATTGAGAAACGACTATGGCAATGGAATTTTTATCAATGTTATTTTTTTTGTATCGATATTCTGAAGCGATATCAATTGAGACATGCTTGTCAGTCATTTGCTCCAACCAATACTTAGCTATCATACATGCATGGTAAGCGGTGCCACAAGCTACCAAAATTATATTGGAAATATTATTAAAATCAATTGTGTTTTTCGGTAAAAAAACTGAATTAGTTTTTTTATCAGCAAAATTTAAAATTATATCTTCAAGGCATATAGGTTGGTGAAAAATTTCTTTTTCCATGAAATGCATGAACTTACCCTTAGTTTTAAAATCCTTTTTTGCTACAAACTCATGTTTTTTTCTATTTATACTGTTGCCTTTAATATTATAAATTGAAATTGAGGATGGATTTATTGTTGCTATGTCATTTTCCTCTAAAAAAATTATCTCTCTTGTTTCATCGGGTAACCCCAAAACGTCTGAACTTATAGAGTTAAGATTTTCTGATAAACCCAACACGAGGGGGCTTCCTCTGCGCGTAGCATAGATGGAATCCGAACCCTTAATTAAAAAAGCAAATGAAAACGTCCCCTGGATATTTTGACTGATTTTTTTAATTACATCAATAGGGTTGTTAAACTCGTTTAATAATTTATCGCATATTTCTGCAATGATTTCAGAATCTGTTTCAGATTTGATGCACGTTTCATTTAATGCAAAAGTTTTTACTAATTCTTCAAAATTCTCAATAATGCCGTTATGGACAAGAGCGCAGTTATTTTTAATAAAAGGATGACAGTTATTTAGCGTGGGTTTTCCGTGTGTTGCCCATCTTGTATGTCCAATCCCTAGATTGCCTGATATTTTGTCTTTAATAATTGCATTTTCTAATCTGGAAATCTTGCCAATACTTTTTTTACTGGCAAACAAATTATCATTCAATGTTGCAATGCCTGAAGAATCATAACCCCTATATTCCAGTGAATATAATCCTGCTATTATTCCTTTAACGCAATCATTTTCGCTAGCGATTCCAACAATGCCACACACAAAAAAATAATTATATTATTTTAACTTAATTGATAGTGTTTTAAATTTAATAAGTTTGGGTAACTTTAGTTAAATATCTTGGTGTATCGGGATCAAGACCCTTATTCATACTGTACTTAATTATCCATGGATAAAATTTGGACATTATTATTATGGAGTCTAGCTCAGGATAATTCAGAGAGGTATAACCTAAATCAAATTTTTGATCGGATTGGGATTTAATTGAATAAATTTTATTTGTTATTTTTCTTAATTTTTCTGTGTCCCTTAAAACACCAGCACCTGAAGAATCGTTTAATGAAAGTGTAAAAAGTTTAAAAGAGTTTTCAATAAGGCTCCTGGGTCCATGCATGACTTCAGCACTACTAAAAGGTTCAATT
>PTLB01000036.1 GCA_002938255.1 Alphaproteobacteria bacterium MarineAlpha5_Bin3
CAAAGAGCAAATTGCTTTAATAGTTTCAGCCATATCATCACCCTGTTTGGCTATTAACGATGGATTGGTAGTTACTCCATCAACGAACCCAGTGGGAACTAGATCTTCAATTTCTTTGATGTTGGCTGTGTCCACAAAAAACTTCATATACTTATGTATAACATAAAAGTAATATTTAAAAAATTAAGAAATAAACTAAATTTGATTTACTAATGATGATGTATTGCAATGTAATAGTTACCCGACCGTTTGATCATGCATTCACCTATAGGATAAAGAACAACCAAAAAGTTAAAATAGGCAGCGTTGTAAGTGTTCCGTTTGGTAAAAAAAAGGATCAACTAGGTATGGTGTATGAATTAATTAATCAACCTGATAAGCGTGAAACTTTTGCAATTAAAGAAATAGGCTATATTTTTGACAAGATAGTATTAAATAAGAATATTATTCAATTTATAAAATGGGTTAGCGATTATACACTTGCACCCATCGGTCTTGTTGTTAAACTTTTTGTAATCAATGACAAAATTATCTCACATAATTATGTAACAGAGGATGACAACTTATTTAATCCCAACCCAGTAAAATTAAACAAAGATCAAACCAAAGCTGCTGATACAATTAATAAGTTTATTTCCCAATCAACAGCGCCTATTGTGTTGGAGGGTGTGACAGGATCAGGAAAAACTGAAGTTTATTTTGATGCAATAGAACGAGCTATTAAAAAAAAGCAGCAAGCATTAATTATGTTGCCTGAAATATCATTGACACCACAATTGGAAGAGCGATTTCATCAGCGTTTTGGTTTTTTACCAGACGTATGGCATTCAAAAATTTCTGATAAAAAGAGAAAAAGTATATGGCATCACTGTTATCATGGTAAGCCAGTCATTATCATTGGTGCCCGATCCTCTCTATTTTTGCCATTCCAAAATCTTGGTCTTATCGTTGTTGATGAGGAGCATGATGCTTCTTATAAACAAGAAGATAATATTCGTTATCAAGCAAGGGATTTAGCTGTTGTACGTGCCGGTATAGAAAAATTTTCCATTATTTTATCATCTGCTACACCTTCTTTAGAAACACAAAATAACATAAATAAAAAAAAGTATACTCACGTTTTTTTACCTTCACAGTTTTCTGGATTAGCCCTTCCTAAAATAGAGTTAGTTGACTTACAAAAAACAAAATTAGAAAAAGATAAATGGATTTCTAGTAAAATTTATTCAGAGTTAAAAAATTGTATAGATAAAAAAGAGCAAGCTCTACTTTTCTTAAACAGAAGAGGATATTCTCCGTTAAGTTTGTGTATTGAGTGCGGATACCGGCATCAATGTGAACAATGTACATCTTGGCTTGTCATGCATCATAATAAAAAACGGTTGTTGTGTCATCATTGCGGAACTATTTATCAAATTCAATCAACATGCCCACAATGTGCTGCCGAGGATTCAATAAAATTGATTGGCCCAGGAGTAGAGCGTTTAGCTGAAGAATTAAAGTTTTTATTTTCCAATAAAAGTATAGGTATTATGTCTAGTGATAATGCAAACACTCCCAATAAAATAAAAAAAATTATTGATGATTTTGATAACAAAAAAATAGATATTTTGGTCGCAACCCAAATTATGTCCAAAGGATACCACTTTCCTAATTTATCCTTTGTAGGAGTGATTGATGCAGATTCAGGTTTAATGGGAGGAGATATAAGAGCGGTTGAACGAACATATAATTTACTTCAACAAGTAAGCGGTCGAGCAGGGCGATCAAATAAATTGGGTAAAGCATATATTCAAACATACTTTCCAAATCAGCCTGTTATTCAATCCCTTCAAAAAAGAGATAGAAAAACTTTTGTAGAGCAGTCACTGAAAGACCGCGAAGCATTCCAGATCCCCCCTTTTGGACATATGACAGCATTAATTATATCCGGATCCTCAAAATCTAAAACGGAAATTTATGCGGGCAATTTATCTAGGGCCCATAAAATTGAAAACAATTTAAGTGTTTTGGGCCCAGTAGAAGCACCGATATTTTTATTACGCGGACAATATCGTTTTAGGCTCCTACTTAAAGGAAATAGCAGAAAAATACTGAATAAGTTTACAAGGAAAATAATTAAATTATGTCCACCCCCTCCCACAATTAAGCTTCTGGTTGATGTTGACCCCTACTCTTTTGTTTAATTTACCCACAGCTACAATTATTTTATTAAATTAACACTATTTGCCGCATAAACTCACAGTTTACCTTAATTTTTTGATGTGTTAATAGCCTTTCACATATCTTAATTAAGGAAAAATTAATGGCATCACAATTAGCGTCAGGGGACTTAATAGCAGATAGATACGCTTCTGCGATATACGATCTCGCATTAGAAAATAAGGCAGTTGATGTAGTGTTAAAAGATTTAGAAGCATTAAAAAAAATTATTCAAGGGAATAAAGAATTAAATCTTCTTGTTAAAAGCCCCTTAATTGCATCAAATGATAAATTAGAAATTTTAATAAAATTAACAAAAGAAAAATCAACTAGCGAAATGACCACCACCTTTTTAAAAGTAATTTCTAAAAATAAACGTTTTGCAAGTTTAACATCAATTATTTTACAATTCATAAATATTAATGCCCAAAAAAGAGGTGATGTTCTAGCAGAAATTACTTCTGCTGATAAATTATCTGATAAACAAAAAGATGACATTAAAGATCATTTAGGAATAATCTTGGGTGACAAACTGTCACTTAACTTTAAGGTAGATAAAAAAATTATTGGTGGATTAATTGTCAAGGTTGACTCTAAAATGATTGACGCATCTTTAGCTAATAAAATTAATAAACTCAAAATCGCAATGAAGGGGGTGTAATGAAAATTAGAGCGGCAGAAATTTCATCTGTAATAAAAGACCAAATATCAAATTTTGAAACGAAAGCAGATGTTGCTGAGGTAGGAACTGTTCTAAGTGTCGGTGATGGTATTGCAAGGGTTTATGGGTTAGATCAAGTACAGGCAGGGGAGATGGTTGAATTTCCTGGAGGTATTAAAGGTATGGCACTGAATCTGGAAATGGATAATGTTGGCGTTAGTATTTTTGGAGATGATACAGGGATTAAAGAAGGCGACACTGTAAAACGTACAGGCGAGATTGTTGATGTACCAGTTGGAAAAGAACTTTTAGGACGAGTTGTTGATGGGTTAGGAAATCCAATTGATGGGAAAGGGCCAATCAAATCAGATGATAGAAGAAGAATTGAGTTGAAGGCACCAGGAATTATTCCCCGACAAAGCGTTACAGAACCTATGCAGACTGGGATCAAAGCTCTTGATGCTTTGGTTCCGATAGGACGTGGTCAACGGGAACTTATCATTGGTGATCGTCAAACTGGTAAAACGGCAGTTGCTATTGATACCATATTAAATCAAAAGTCAGTCAACCAATCAGATAATGAAAAAGTAAAATTGTATTGTATTTATGTCGCTATTGGTCAAAAACGATCAACGGTGGCACAGATTGTTAAAATATTGGAAGATAACGGTGCCTTGGAGTATACCATTGTTGTAAGCGCAACAGCTTCAGAACCGGCCCCCCTACAATTTTTATCTGCCTATACTGGCTGTACGATGGGTGAGTATTTTCGTGATAATGGTATGCACGCGCTTATAGTGTATGATGATTTGTCTAAGCAAGCTGTTGCCTATAGACAAATGTCACTTTTATTAAGGCGCCCCCCAGGACGAGAAGCTTATCCAGGTGACGTGTTTTACATTCACAGTAGATTATTGGAGAGAGCGGCAAAAATGAGCGATAAACACGGAGGAGGTAGCTTAACAGCGCTGCCTGTTATTGAAACACAAGCTGGCGATTTGTCAGCTTACATTCCAACAAATGTGATTTCTATTACAGATGGACAGATATTTTTAGAAACTGATTTATTTTTTTCCGGTATTCGTCCTGCAATCAACGTTGGTTTGTCAGTGAGTCGTGTGGGTTCAGCAGCACAAATTAAAGCCATGAAAAAAATTGCTGGTCCTGTAAAATTGGAGTTAGCACAGTACCGTGAAATGGCAGCTTTTGCCCAATTCGCTTCTGATCTTGATGCTTCTACGCGTCAGCTTCTTGATCGCGGCGTTCGCTTGGTTGAACTTTTAAAACAAGGTCAATATTCCCCACTCACTGTTCCTGAACAAGTTGTTTCAATTTATGCAGGTGTAAACGGATACTTGGATAAACTAGATGTGAAAGATGTTGTTCGATTTGAATCAGAAATACATTCTGAAATTAGAGCTAGCCACGGAGATCTTTTAGAAGCAATTGATAATGAAAAAGAATTATCATCTGCGAACGAAGAAAAGTTAAAAGGCCTCTTAAATACATTTGTGAAGAAATTTCAAAGCAACTAATTTATGCCAAGTTTAAAAGATATTAAAAATAAAATCAAATCTGTTGGTTCAACAAAAAAAATTACTTCAGCAATGAAAATGGTAGCGGCAAGTAAATTGCGACGTTCTCAAGAAAAGGCAGAAGCTGCTCGACCCTACTCTTCGCGTTTGGAAGAAATGTTATCTTCACTAGCTTCTTCAGGCACTTCTGGGGAGGGAGTTATACAATTGTTAACAGGCACAGGTAAAGATGAACGTTATCTCATTGTTCCAGTTACAGCTGATAGAGGGTTATGTGGTGGTTTTAACAGCAGTATTAACCGTGAAACATTTAAGTTTGTGAAATCTCTTGAAGGTGAAGGTAAATCCGTTCAGTTATTAACCGTTGGTAAAAAAAGTAGAGATTTTTTCAATCGAATTATGAAAGACAAAATTGTAGAAAGTTTTGCAGATTTTGGATCTACTGGAGCAGGGTACGATATTGCTCTGGAAATTTCAAATAAATTACAAAACTTTTATTTTGATGGGCAGTTTGATAAGTGTATTATCGTGTATAATAAGTATGTATCAGCTATTACGCAAGAAGTAACACAGCAACAGCTTATTCCGTTAGATATATCTCAGCCTAAAAAAATATCAAATGAAAAGGATGAAAAAGATAACTCTATCTATATTTATGAGCCTGACGAAGAGACTATTTTGAAAGATTTATTGCCAAAGAATGTATCCATCCAAATTTTTAAAGTGTTATTAGAAAGTAACGCAGGCGAACAAGGAGCAAGAATGGCAGCAATGGATAATGCAACGCGTAACGCTGGTGAGATGATTGATAACTTAACACTTGTTTACAATAGAACACGACAAGCATTTATTACGAAAGAATTAATTGAGATTATTTCAGGAGCTGAATCAGTTTAAAGGGGGCATATGGCAAATAATTTAACAGGAAAAATATCACAAGTGCTAGGAGCTGTTGTGGATGTATTATTTGAGGGTGAACTCCCTTATATTATGAATGCATTGAAAGTTGATAACAATGGAAATAAACTTATTCTTGAAGTAGCACAGCATCTTGGTGAGAATGCCGTGCGAACTATTGCTATGGATTCAACTGAAGGACTTGTAAGAGGTCAGACAGTAACAGATCTGGGTGCCCCTATTTCTATGCCTGTAGGTCCTGAAACACTCGGTCGTATTATGAATGTTATTGGTGATCCTGTGGATGAGCGTGGCCCTATCAACACAACAAAAAAATATCCAATTCATCGCCCAGCACCTGAATTTGTTGATCAGTCAACAGAAACGGAAGTGTTGGTCACGGGGATCAAAGTTGTTGACTTATTGGCACCCTACGCAAGAGGCGGTAAGATTGGACTCTTTGGCGGAGCGGGTGTTGGCAAAACTGTGATTATTATGGAGCTTATTAATAACATTGCAAAAGCTCATGGCGGTTACTCAGTCTTTGCTGGTGTGGGAGAGAGAACACGAGAAGGAAATGACTTGTATCACGAAATGATAGAGTCAGGTATTATTGATCTTGAAGGGGATAAATCAAAAGTGGCTCTAGTTTATGGACAGATGAATGAGCCTCCAGGAGCACGTTTAAGGGTTGCTTTATCAGGTTTAACTCAAGCAGAATATTTCAGAGATGAAGAAGGACAAGACGTGTTGTTTTTTATAGACAATATTTTCCGTTTCACGCAAGCCGGCTCAGAAGTGTCAGCTCTTCTAGGCCGTATTCCATCAGCGGTTGGATACCAGCCGACATTGGCAACGGATATGGGAGCTTTACAAGAGCGTATTACAACTACAAAAAAAGGATCAATTACATCTGTGCAAGCAATTTACGTTCCGGCAGATGACTTAACAGATCCCGCTCCTGCTACATCGTTTGCTCACTTAGATGCTACGACAGTATTAAACAGAGCAATTTCTGAAAAGGGAATTTATCCAGCTGTTGATCCACTTGATTCAACCTCTCGAATCTTGGACCCTCAAGTAGTAGGGGATGAACATTATCGCATTGCACGTGAGGTTCAAAGAGTTCTCCAAACATATAAAAGTCTTCAAGATATTATTGCTATTCTTGGCATGGATGAGTTGTCCGAAGATGATAAACTGACAGTGACTCGGGCAAGAAAAATTGAAAAATTCTTAAGCCAACCATTTTTTGTAGCTGAAGTTTTCACTGCTACACCAGGTAAATACGTTGAGCTTGAGGATACCATTAAAAGTTTTGATGGATTGGTTAAAGGCGAATACGATCATTTGCCAGAAGCAGCCTTCTACATGGTAGGTGGTATTGAAGAAGCAATTGAGAAAGCAAAAAAATTAGAAGCGGAAGCAGCATAGATGGCAACTATTTCTTTTGATCTAGTTTCTCCCGAACAACTTCTCTTTAATGATGAAGCTGGTATGATTATTGTTCCAGGAAAGGACGGTGATATTGGCGTACTTCCTAGGCATAGCAAAGTATTATCTTCTCTTCGACCAGGACGTGTCATGGTGTATGGAGAAAATAAGAATTTATTAAAATCTTTTTTTGTCACAAGAGGTTTTGTAGAAATTAACCCTGAAAAATGCATAGTTTTAGCAGAAGGCGTTAATGAAATGAGTGATCTTGATAAAAGTTCTATCCAACAACAAATTCAGGAATTAGAAAGTGGTGCCAGTGATTCATCAAAAGAAGAATTAGCCATTGCACAATCAAAAATAGCAGCGTTAGATTCAACTTTTTACGAAAAATTATAATCTTATTTATTTTTATAATCTTTAAGGCTTATAAATACCTTAAATAACAATGTTAGATTTAAATATTTCAATAATAAATTTTATTCCTCCATTGGGTTTTTTTATACTCAATGTTTTTGTTCCCGGACCAAATGTACTTAATACAATTGCCACCTCTATGGGTTCTGGTCGATCATCAGGGGTTGCTTGTGCTTTGGCCTGTGGATTAGGCTTGTTCATATCAGCTTTAGTAGCTTTATTTGGTGCCGCGTTATTGTTTTATAAAATTCCTATAATTTATAGAGGCCTAACTGTATTTGGCGGAGTAATGTTATTATATTTTGCTCAACGTTATATTCGAAAATCATTATCACCTTCTGAAAAACTTATTGTACTTCAAAATATTGATAAAAAAACTGCCTTTCAACAAGCGTTTTTAGTTGTGATGTCTAATCCTAAAGTGATGACAACATGGCTTACGGTTATTTCTCTATTTCCTTTCATTGCAAGCAATGGGTATAACGTACTTATATTTTCTGTAATGGCCGGAACAGCATCTTTTACAGGTCACTTTATTTTTGCGACAGTTTTTTCTTCAAGCTTAGCTAGTCAAATATATATGCAATTTTACAGACCTATTAATGGTATTGTTGGTATTGGTTTTATTTTTTATGGAATGAAGTTGTTTTTAAGTCTTTTATAAACCTTAGTTCATAGTTGGAAGCGCAAGGGGGTTGGAAAACGTTGAAACCATTACAAAGATATCTTCACATACAAGCCAAGCACTTGGCTAGGAAACTTAAGGAAAGGGGGGTAACATGATTTGTTGGATCTTATCCACGGCGCTTTGGTGATTGGCGTGATCGTTGTTTTGATGTGGTTGTTCTTTGTAGGGAGGACTTAGGGTTATTTAAGTTAATTTTCTTATATAAGGAGTTAATTATTTATATTTTTTTAAAATTCCAATCTTTCCAAACTTGTTTCCCTTTATGATCAACAATAAGAAAATATTCAGAATTTATGTCGATAACTTTACTTTTTGCATTTTCATTTCTTTCAACATCATCCTCTATAGAATGTTCATGTAAAATTTTTTGTAAAGAATGCAAGTTCTTTGATTGCATTGTTATATCAATTAATCTTGAAATATTTTCACTAGGATCTTCATAGGTAAAATTAACTTGATAGGATATGGTAAAATTTTTCATAATTTTAGTTATTTGATATTAATCTTTTACCACGATATCGATACGGGATTAAGGGGAAAAATAAGCGGGGGAAAGGGGAGGTTTTTAGTTGGCGTGATCGTCGTGATTAGGTGGTTGTTCTTTTGAGCAAGCACTCAATATCTCATCCGTGAGAGTGTCGGGAGAGTATCAAGAAATTTGATTAATTTTTTTTAAGCTAATTGTTGTGTAGGTGTTGTGAGAAAGAACTAATGAATCAAATGTGATTCCATAAAATTCAATTACAAATTTTATGATCCATTAATTTTTCAACTTCTTTACACAACTCACCAACCTTGCACTCATTGAACCTTTGTTGTTGAAGCATTTTTTTTAAATCCATATTTTCCGAAGTGTAATTTTTAAATCCTTTCCCAAGGCAAATGTTTTCTATTTTTTTAATAACTTTTTCATCATTTACTAACTTTTGGAGATCATTTAGTTCATCATTAGATGTATATTTACTAGGGAAGCAAAATCTTAATATTATTAATAAAATAACTATTGTTAAACCAATTAAGAATTTATTCTTCACGATCCATCCTACCTCCAACCATGGGGAATGTTGAGATTAAATTATTTAATCTGAACGTTGATATTATCATACTAGAATTCATGATTAGGTTCATCTTTTGCTATGTGTGCCCCACTCCATATGTAAGGCCCTATCCAAAACCGAAGACCTCCATTGTATTTATAGAAAGTTTTTAAACTACTTTTTTTAAATATTAAATTTTTATTTTGAAATATTTTTACATAACCATCAGTTTTGAGTGATTGGCGTGTTTCAATGATAAAATCATGCCAGGTATTGGTCTCCAGGATACTTGCATCAAATTTGTTAAGAGCATGACAACTTGGATCCTCAAATGGAGGGGAACAAACTGTCATAATGATATGTAATTTTTTTTTATTAGGATCTAAATAGATTACAAGTGTGGGATTGGTTGGAACTTTACCATCAAATTTAGGTTTTATTTCAAATATATTCTCCAAGATCCTCCGCCTTTTGATTTATTTATTTCTGAGGATTGATGATTCCCACTATGGCCAGGCGTATTAGATTTTTTTTGATAAATACTGAAATTAAATATCAAATCTTTATTTCGTTTATAGTTTTTATGATTTCTTAATTGTGATCTTCTAAT
>PTLB01000037.1 GCA_002938255.1 Alphaproteobacteria bacterium MarineAlpha5_Bin3
TATGGTCTTAATGACAATAATCCATAGCCATATTAATTAACTTATACACTTGTTCATATATAAGAAAAAATAATTAAATTTTATAGGAGAAAAAATGAAATATTTATTCATAATTTTATTTGGTTTGTTTATTGCCAATGTATCCTTTGCAGAGGACACTACTGTTGAAATGCTAAACAAACTAGACAAGCGCACTATGGTCTTTAGTCAAGAAATTGTAAGAATTGATCCGGGCGATACTGTTTTTTGGAAAGCCACTAATCCAGGACATAATGTACAATTTATATCTAAAAACGGTGTGCCTGCTGGAGTAGAAAAATTTAAATCCAAAGTTGGAAAAGATACTGAATTTACTTTCACCTTACCGGGTATTTATGCATATTGGTGTGTTCCTCATAAAACTTTAGGTATGATAGGTTTTATAATTGTAGGCAATGATTTATCAAATTTGGATTCAATTAAAAAAGTTAAGTTTATTGGCAAATCTAAAAAAATCGCAAAAGGACTTATTGCTGAAATTGAAGGGTGATAAGCTATTGATACATGAAATATAAAAAAAATAGATTTATCATTTTTTATGTTTTTAATATTATTTTGCTATTTGTTGTTCTGTTTTTAGCAGTTCCTGCCTCTAAATTATTAAAAAAAATAAATTTAGATGATAATGAATTTGTTACAGGGCAACAGATTATCAATCCTAAAAAAGGTGTGCCTGAAGTAATTGATAGGGTAATGAATATCAGGTTTGTAGCTGAGGTAGATAGTAACTTAAAGTGGGAATTTATAGCTATACAGGATGCTGTTAGTATAAATGTTGGAAAGACTCAGGTTATTAGCTTTGAGGGTAAAAACTTATCCAACAGAATTGTAACTTCAACAGCCGATTTTATAGCTTATCCTGAAAATATTTTTCCCTATCTAATTAAAACTGAATGTTTTTGCTTTACTCAACAGACCCTAAAACCCATGGAAAGCAAAATATTTACACTGGTTTTTTATCTAGATCCTTCCCTAAATTCTGATAGCAGTCTTGATAATTTAAAAGAACTAGTATTCACATACAAATTTTCAGAATATAAAAGTTAATATTTAATTATATTAACCTATTACATGACTATTAGAAAAAAATTGGTCAGAAATTTTTTTATACAAAATTTTCTAGGACTTTTAGCTACTCTATATATTTACATTACCAGAATAACTTCAAGTATTAAATTTGCTAACCAATCAATTCCAGAGCGCTATTGGAAAAATAATGAACCATTTATATTAGCTTTTTGGCATAGTCAGTTAATGATGATTGCTTTTTCTTGGAAAATTAAAACAAGAATAAATATTTTAGCTTCAAATCACAGTGATGGCAGGTTTGGAGCTATAATTGGGAAATACTTTAATTTGAATAATATCCCAACATCCAAGAAAAATAATAATATTTCATTGCGTCCTATCTTTAAATTATTAAAAAACAAAAAATACATAGGAATAACTCCTGATGGTCCGCGAGGTCCAAAAGAAAAAGTGTCTGAAGGAATAATCAAAATTGCTAAAGTTTCCAAAACACCTATTATTGCCTTAGGATTTGCTTCTTCTAGGAATTTTAAACTCAAGTCATGGGATTCATTTCTAATCTCTCTCCCTTTTTCAAAATGCTCCTTTGTATGGAGTGACCCTCTAGAAGTACCTGCTGATTTAAAAGATGATCAAGTTTATAGTTATCAAAAATTACTAGAAGACAAGATTAACAAATGTGTTCAAAAGGCTGAGGCAAACTGTCAATGATTCATATATACAAATACATAGGGATTGTATTGATCCCTCTGATTAAGCTAAATATTTTAATCAGAATTAAGCAAAGTAAAGAGGTTGCCAATCGACACAAAGAGAGATTTGGCATAACTTCGCATTCTAAACCTACAAAAAATTTAATATGGATACATGCAGCAAGTGTTGGGGAATTTAAATCTGCTGATGTTTTAATTAATAGTCTTCACAAAAAATATATTGTACTAATAACTACTACCACTGTCAGTGCTGCGGAGTATGCAATGACACATTATAAGGATAAAATTATTCATCAATATGCTCCACTTGATGTTGATTTATGGATAAAAAGATTTTTGCAATATTGGAATCCATCTTTGGTCATTTGGATTGAATCTGACATATGGCCAATAACAATGTATGTATTAAAAAAATTTAAGATAAAAGCAATACTCGTTAACGTCAGAATGTCTCCTCAGTCATTTAATAGATGGAAAAAAATTTCATTCTTTTATAAACAAACATTGGAATGTTTTTCAGACATATTCGCACAAAGTCAAATAGATCAAAAACGAATTGCAACCCTCATAAAAAGAGAGGTAAAATTTATTGGTAATTTAAAATTAGCATCTTTAAAGAAAACACTTTTAGAAAATCAAAATCCAAATTTTATACTTAACAAAAAGTCATTAAACCTCATGATAGTAAGTTCACATGAAGGGGAAGAAGACAAATTGCTACCTATGATAAAAAAATTGATAGCTAAAAATTCAAATATGCGAATTATTATAGCTCCACGTCATCCTAAAAGATCGACTAAAATTAAATCTTTGTGCAACTCCCTTCAAATTCCATCACGATTAGAAGATAATAATTCCTCTAACTCGCAGGCAATAGTAATAGTTAACTCTTTTGGCCATCTGGCGTCATATTTTGAATCAAGCGACATTGTTTTTCTTGGCGGTTCATTAATTTCTAAAGGTGGACACAATCCCATAGAGCCAGCCGTTCATAATTGTGCTCTCATTACTGGCCCTTTTATATATAATTGGCAAAATATTTATGAAGATATGTTTATCAATGACGCATGTTTAAAAATCCAAACTATTGATGACTTAGAAATTAAAATACAAAATTTAATAGATAACAATGATTTAATGACAAAGATGAAAATGAACGCATATAAGTATGCGCAAAAAAAATTTTTTAATACCCAAGTTTTATTAAACTGCATTGAAAAACAGATAAAAAAAATATCATGTTAAAGGCCCCCAAATTTTGGTATCAAAAAAAAGATAGTTATCTGTCGCGTTCATTATATCCTTTGTCATTATTATTTCGTTTGGGAACCAAGATTAGAAATTTTGCAAGTACATCAAAAAAATCTTCTTTACCGATTATATGCATTGGAAACATAGTTGTAGGTGGGGCAGGTAAAACTCCTGTTTCATTAAAAATAGGCAAAATACTAATTAAGGCTGGTTATAAGCCACACTTCATTTCAAAAGGATATGCTGGCATCATTAAAACAAGTACTTTAGTAGAATCATGGCATTCTCCTACCTCTGTTGGAGATGAATCCATTTTATTATCTAAAGTAGCGCCAACATGGATTGGCAATAATCGTATTAAATCTGGAGAATATGCAAAAATGCAAGGTAGCGACTGCCTTATTATGGATGATGGTTTTCAAAATCCCACAATATACAAAGATTTTTCAATTATTGTTATCAATGCCTCCCAAGAATTCGGAAATAAACGTGTTATGCCATCGGGACCACTGCGAGAAAGTATCAAAAGAGGCCTTACAAGAACCAATCTTGTGATTGTTATAGGAGATTCATCTGATGATTTAAAAAGTGTTATACCAAGTCACATCCCTATTATGTCTGCAAAATTTATTATCAATAAAGAAAATAAAATTTTTAAGGGACAAAAAATTACTGCTTTTGCAGGCATAGCCTATCCAGAAAAATTTTTTAATTCATTAGCAGAACAAGGGACTCAAATAGTAAAAGAGGTTATTTATCCAGATCATTATATATATCATGAAAACGATCTCCTTAACTTAGCCGAAATAGCTAATAAGACACAGTCAATTCTTGTTTCCACTCAAAAAGATTTTGTAAGAATTCCTAAATCATATCGTTCACTTGTTAATACGCTTGAAGGAGAAATAGTTTTTGATAACGAAGAATTATTGCTTGAAATATTATCTAATGTTGTTGAAAATCATCTAACTGATGAAAAGTAAAAGAAAAAATAAAATTATATTAATAATTGAATATATTTTAGTCTATTTAATATTTTTATTCTTATCTATCTTGCCGATAAATTTGGTTTCTCTTTTGGGAGGTTGCATATTTAAAATAATTGGACCTTTAACGAACACTCACAAAATTGCTAAAACTAATTATTTACGAATATTCCCTTCAGCTAAATCTGAAGAAGTAAAAAAACAAGTTATTAATAGTTGGGAAAATCTTGGAAGAACTTTTTTTGAGTTGTTAATCTTGCCAAAAATAATGAATTCTCAAAATAACAGAATATCTGTTGAGGGAATGAATTTTCTTGAGGAAATAAAAAAAAATGGGGAACAAGTAATTTTTTTTGGTATACATCAATCAAATTGGGAAATACTCCTTCCCATGATTGATAGGATGGATTTTAATGTCGGGGGTATATATCGTCATATTAATAACCCTTACATTAATAAATTGATTTTAAACCAAAGAAAAAAAAGCATTGCATCAAATGATAGTTTTTACACTCCTAAAGGAAAAAAAAGTGCCAAAGACATTCTGGATGGAATAAAAAAAAATTCTTCTATAGTATTGCTTATTGATCAAAAAGATTCTGCAGGAGAAGATGTAGTTTTTTTTAATTCTGTAACAAAAACACAAACTGGCTTTCTTAAAATTGCAAAAAAGCATAAAATGCAGATAATTCCGGTACAAAACACACGTAATAATTTAAATAATTTTACGCTAAAATTTTATCCTCCTTTGAAACCATTTAAAAATCACTTAACTGACAAACAAGCAATGGAGGAAATACATAAAATTATTGAGGAATGGATAAAAGAAAACCCTTCCCACTATTTTTTGCAACACAATCGTTTCAGTTAATTTTTTTAATTTTTACATCTATTGATTTATCAAAAAATTGTATTTTAACTTCATCTACAGGTTGAATTAATTTGGAATTATTTATAATTTTTTTTGATTTACTAATAATAGAATAACCTTTTTTTAAAGTTTTACTCATAGAATTAGAAAATAATAAACTCTCAAACTTATTCAATTCTTTCTTTAGATTCCTTAGATTTTCATTAACACAACGGTCTAAATTTTTAGAAAAGTTTTGTAACTTATCTTTTTTAATTTGTACGGCATCTCTAGGAGAACGAAGTAGTTTTTTATAATTATTTAAACTGTAAATATTCTTTCTTACAATCAAATCAATTTCTTTGCATAAATTTTCTACAATACCTTTTAATCGTTCTTTAAAAATTGTGATAACCAAATTTGGCTCCTTAAGAAATTTGGATAAATTTATTAATTGATCATTATATTTTGTAAAATCGTTCTGAACACAGTGTGAAAGTCGCTGAGAAAGATTATTAATAATTCGTTCCAAATCAATGCGCATTGGTACAACTTTTTCAGCTGCTGCTGTTGGTGTGGATGCACGTAGATCACTAACGTAATCTATAATGGTTGTATCTGTTTCATGTCCAATTGCAGAAATAATAGGAATTACGGATTTAAAAACAACTTCAGCTAATTCTTCATCATTAAAAGCCATGAGATCTTCGGTACTTCCTCCTCCCCTTGCAATAATAATTACATCTGGTTTGTCTTGAAAAATAACGGAATTAAAACCTTTGATTGCATTAATAATAGTTTCTGCTGCATCGTGCCCCTGAACTGCTACTGGCCAAACGTCAATGTTGGTCGGGAAGCGGTCTTGAATTCGATTTATAATATCATGGATAACAGATCCGGTAGGTGATGTAATAACGCCAATTTTATTTGGCAAAAATGGAAGTGTTCTTTTGTGTTCAGTGTCAAAAATTCCCTTTGCTTTTAATCTTTGTTTTCTATCTTCAATTAATTTTAATAAGGCGCCCTCTCCAGCTAACTCAACTTTATCAATATCAACCTGATAAGTGGTTTTAAATTTTGACCAAGTAGTAATTTTTCCCGTAACCACTACTTCCATCCCTGCTTCAGGATTGAACTGTAAATCTCTTTTTTTATTATCCCAAATCACGCCACTTAAAATAGATTCATCGTCTTTTAAGGTTAAATATAACTGACCTCTTGTAGCTCTTTTAATTTCGGATATTTCTCCTTTAATACGCACATAACTAAAATTTTTCTCTATGACATCTCGAAATAGACGATTAAATTGTGAAACTTGATACTCGGGAATATTAATTAGTTCATTCATTGATTCAACGCTGATCCAAGAAAAAATTTTTTAATAGTAAAGAGCATTCCAGTTCATTCATTCCACCATAAACCTCAGGAACAAAAAAATGGTGTTGATTGTAAATTTTCATCATGCTCTCCAAACCACCTTTTTTTTCATCGTATGCGCCAAAATAAATTTTATCAATATGCACTTCGCTAATTGCTGCAGCGCACATTGCACAAGGCTCTAACGTAACGAATAAAGAAGTGTTTGATAAAAACTTACTCTGGCGTTTTTGACAAGCTTTATGAATAACGATCATTTCTGCATGTTGAGTGGCATTATGATTAGCATTAATCAAATTATAGGACTCACTTATGATTTTATTGTTATTATTATCAACTAAAACTGCTCCAATTGGAATTTCATCAGCTAATAAAGCCTTATTAGCTTGTTCCAATGCCTTTTTCATAAAATATTTAATGTTCATAGTAGTCAATTAGTGATGTAAATTATAATAATACAATGACATTACAATGACAAAACCTATTATTGGCATCACTTTGGATAATGAGGAACCAGGTCACTATTCTAAGTTTCCTTGGTACGCAGTACGACAGAATTATTTACATTCTGTAGAGCAATTAGGGGCAATACCTTTCCCACTTTTCCATAGTGCACATAGTGCTAAAGATATTTTTTCTTTAATCGATGGATTAGTCATCACAGGAGGAAACTTTGATATTGATCCACAAATGTACGGAAAAGATGAAGATGGGTCGAGAATTATAAAAAATAATCGCACTATTTTTGAAACAACTATATGCCAAATGTGTCTTGATACAAACAAACCTATACTTGGAATTTGCGGGGGACAACAGCTCCTTAATGTTGTTTGCAGTGGTACACTTATACAGGATATAGCTTCTAGTAATGTTAATTCCTTGAAACATGAACAGCTAAATCCTCGCAATCAAACAAGTCATTCTGTTAATATTAAACAAAAAACAAAACTCTATAACATTGTTAAAAAACAAAAGATCCAAGTAAATAGTGCGCATCATCAAGCAATAGACAAACTTGGTAATAAACTAATCATAAGTGGTTATGCTGATGATGGCATCATTGAAGCAATTGAACACTCACAACATGATTGGTGCGTTGGTGTTCAATGGCATCCTGAATTTTTAATTACTCCAGAAGACAACCTTTTGATGAAAGATTTTGTTAACAACGCTTCACACAATAAATGAGAATAGCAAAATATATCGCAAACGCAGGGGTATGTTCTCGCAGAGATGCTGAAAAATTAATTGAGCAAAAAAAAGTTTTTATTAACAATATTTGTTGTAAACATCCAAGCACGCTTGTTACTCTTAAAGACAAAATTATTGTGAATAAAAAAATAATCACACTAGAGAGTGAGGTTCGTTTATGGAAAATGTACAAACCAACTAAGGTTATTTGTACAAATAAGGATCCCCAACATCGAAAAACAATTTTTGATCTAATACCTAAAAATTATCCTCGATTAATCGGCATTGGAAGATTAGATTTCATGAGTGAAGGATTGTTGCTATTTACAAATAATGGTGATTTTGCACGCCGACTGGAACTGCCTTCCTCTAATTTTTTACGTGTATACCGTGTCTGTATTAATGGAAATATTAACCCTGCTGATTTAGCCGCAATTAATAAAGGGATAAAAATAAATGGCATACAATATAATAAAGTTATCACTAAAATTGAAAAATTTAATGCGCCATATACCTGGATGATATTTAAGATACGCGAAGGTAAAAATAGGGAAATAAGGAATATTTGTGAACTTTTTTTATGGAATATTGTTAAATTAATTCGCATTCAGTATGGTTCAATTAAGCTTACAAAACAAAAACCTGGAGAGATTATTGAAGTCAAGAATTTTTCATCCACTTTATGATCAATATAATTGGAGGAAAATATAAAAGGGCAAAACTAAAAGTTCCAATCCAGAATGTTCGGCCCACCTCAGCCAATAAAAGAGAAGCAATTTTTTCTATTCTAGAGAGTTACGCTTTAAAAAATTCTTACAATCTCTATGAAGATAAATGTTTTATTGATTTATTTGCTGGCAGTGGTTCTTTGGGATTAGAAGCAATATCAAGAGGTTCTGCTTTTAGTTATTTTTTTGAAATAAATAATGAAGTGCTTAAAACTCTGACACTCAACTGCAAGAAAATTTGTAAAGAACATCAATTTCGTATTTATCAACATGATAGTACTCAGGCAATAGATGCAAATTTTGATTATCCCATTTCAGGAATATTTATAGATCCGCCTTATAAATTAAATCCATTTAACAATTTATTAAAAAAATTATTGGATAATAATATTATTCAAAAAAACACCATCACAATCGTTGAAACAAATAATAAAACATCTTTTGAACTAGTTAATGGTCTCTCGATATTAAATGAACGGGTATATGGAAAAACAAAAATCTTATTTTTAAAGAAAAATTAAGAAAGATACTGTTTGGTTAATTTTTTTCCTTGCTCAACAGCAGGCTGATCAAAAGGGTCTACTTCAAAATACAAACATGTAGCCACTGTCTCAATAATGCTCATTGCCATCAACTGGCCAATGGAAAATTCATTAATTATAGGAAGATTAATCTCACGATAAGCAAAATTATTTTTCTTAAATGTATCCATGGTAGCTTGTTGCTCCGCTTGCATCAAATCACCCATTGTTTTATTTACAAGATAATTCACTCCGTGCTCTTTCATAGTTGAATTATGAAGTTTTAAACCCTGGTTAGAGTGGTTAGTTGTAATAAATGTAAAAAATTTATCTTTTGGTCCATCCAAATAAAGCTGGAGCTGACTATGCTGATCGGTCGTACCTACCGCATGAATAGCTGTAATACCCTTCTTATCTTTTCCTAAACTTTCAGCCCATAATTGT
>PTLB01000038.1 GCA_002938255.1 Alphaproteobacteria bacterium MarineAlpha5_Bin3
CCAGATTCAGGATCTATTTTTTTAGATAAAGTTAATATTTCCACTTTACCAATTTATCTTCGTGGTCAAAAAGGAATTAGCTACTTACCTCAAGAGCCTTCTATTTTCAGAGGTATGAATGTAGAAGATAATTTAATGGCTATAATTGAAATAACTGAAAATGATAAAACTAAACACCAAATTATTATGGAAAATTTGTTAAATGAATTTGATATTCATCATGTCAGAAAATCTAAATCTATAGTTTTATCTGGAGGTGAAAGAAGAAGGCTTGAATTGGCAAGAACTTTGGCTTCAAAACCTAAATATTTATTACTTGATGAGCCTCTCACAGGAATTGATCCAGTTTCAATTGAAGGAATTAAAATAATCATTGAAAAACTAAAGAATAAAAATATTGGAGTGTTAATTACTGACCATAATGTTCGAGAAACATTAAAGATTGTTGATAAAGTATATATTGTAAATGAAGGTTCTATTTTCTTTGAAGGTTTACCGGAGGATGCAATTAACAATGAAAAAATTCGCAAATTTTATCTTGGTTCTGAATTTAATTTATAAAATAAAATGCTAATAAGCTCTAAAATTAATAATGGGTTGCATGGTTGTGTTAATATTCCGGGTGACAAATCAATATCTCATCGATCTATAATAATTCCTTCAATATCAAAAGGAATTTCTGAAATTTCTAATCTACTAATGTCTGATGATGTTTTACATACTATAAATGCTATGAAAGCAATGGGGGTTAAAATTAATACATTTGAAGACAAAATAATAATTCATGGAAATGGTTTAAATTCTCTAAAAAAGCCTTTGAAAGATATTTATCTTGGCAACTCGGGTACAGGTGCAAGACTATTAACAGGTCTTTTATCTGCACAAAATTTTAAAAGTGCACTCATTGGTGATGAATCTCTTTCATCACGACCTATAAAAAGAATTACAACTCCAATTGAATTAATGGGAGGTAAATTTGAGTACAATAACGGCACTTTACCCCTTCATATCTTTGGAAAAGAATTAAAACCAATTTCATATAAAATTCCAATCCCTTCTTCTCAAGTTAAATCAGGAATAATTCTTGCCGCATTAAATACAAAAGGTCAAACTACTATAAATGAAACTAGCATTACAAGAGATCATACAGAAATAATGTTAAAATCCTTTGGTGCAAATATTAAGATAAAAAAAGAAAGTGATATGAATTCAATTTTTATAAATGGAAAACAAGAATTAACTTCTAAAAATATTTACGTTCCTTGTGATTTATCGAGTAGTTCTTTTTTCATTGTTGCTGCCATGATAAATAAAAACTCAAATTTAAAACTTCAAAATATTAATATTAATCCAACTAGAGATGGTATTCTGCATGCATTAAAATTAATGGGGGGAAATATAACAATTTCTAATCAAAGATTAATCAATGATGAAATCATTGGTGATATAGAAGTTCAATCAAGTCATCTTAAAGGATGTGAATTGAATGAGGATATGTCAAAATTAATGATTGATGAATATCCTATTCTTTCTGTTGCCGCCTCATTCGCCAAAACTCCCTCATTATTCAAAGGTCTCAAAGAATTAAAGGTCAAAGAAAGTGATAGACTAGAATTAATAAGATTTAATCTCAATCAATGTGGAATTACATGTGAAGTTTTAAATGATAATCTTTTTATTGATCCGCGTAAAAAAAATAAAATTAAAAATAATAAAATCAAAACAAGCTTCGATCATAGAATTGCAATGGCTTTTGCAATTATGGGAAGCAAGTTGGACCACGATTTACAAATAAGTAACTCAAATTGTATTAATACTAGTTTTCCTAATTTTATAAAAAGTTTCAATAAAATTGGTGGGAATCTAATTGAATAATTTTATTATTGCAGTCGATGGCCCTGCTGGTTCAGGCAAGCAACGTATATCAAAATATATTGCAAAAAAATATAATTTATTTCATCTTGATTCAGGAGTTTTATATCGTCGAATGGCTTCTACTATTTTAAAACAAAAAATTGATTACAATAATCAATTTAATATAAAAAGATTAATTGATGAGATTATTTATTTGTCACCTCGCAATCATAAATCACTTAGAACAGAAAATATAGGTAATATAACTTCAAAAATTGCCATCACTCCACTTGTTCGAAAATTTGTTAATAACCAGCAAAAAATAATCGTAAAGGAAATGTTAAAACTATATATTGGTTGTGTTATAGATGGAAGAGATATTGGTTCAAAAGTTTTTAGAGATGCTAAAATAAAGCTTTTTATCGAAGTACCAGCAGAAATTAGAGCAAAAAGAAGACATAAACAGTTGATTGCACTAGGCGAAAAGTCTATATACGGCCAGATTTTGAAGGAAATTAATTTGAGAGATAAAACTGATAAAAGACGAAAAGAGTCGCCATTAATAAAGCCTGCTAGAGCAATAATTATAGATAACTCGAATAATTTTCAAAAAACTATAATACAAATTAAAAAAGCACTTATCGAAATTAAATAATATGCAAAAAAATTTAGTTAAAAAAATCACCAACTCTGAATACGAAAAATTAATATCAAATTCACTCCAACAAAAAGAAAGTAAAGAAAAATCTATTGTTAACGGAAAAATCATTGCTATAGAAAATGACATGGCAATAGTTGACGTAGGACTTAAAAGCGAAGGTAGAATTCCTTTATCGGAATTCACCAGACCAGGACAAAAAGCAGAAATTAAACTTGGAGAAATGTTAAAGGTTTTTATTGAAAATGTAGATGGAGCAAATGGTGAAACAAAACTTTCAAGAGAAAAAGCAATCAAACAAAGTGCTTGGAACTATTTGCAAGATTGTTATAATAAAAATGAAGTAGTAACAGGGATTCCTTTTAATCGTGTAAAAGGTGGAATGAGCGTTGATCTAGATGGGGTAATAGCCTTTTTACCTGGTAGTCAAATAGACTCAAGAAAAATAATTAAAGACACCAAAGAACTTCTTAATAAACCTCTTGATTTAATGATTTTAAAAATGGATAAATTCAGAGGCAATATCGTTGTGTCTCGAAAAGCTATTTCTGATATTGAATTAAAAGAGCAAAGACAAGCATTGTTGTCCAACATATCAGAAGGATCTGTAATTTCAGGAAAAATAAAAAATATTACTGATTATGGTGTATTTGTTGATCTAGGAGGTATTGATGGTCTTTTACATGTTACTGATATATCTTGGAAAAAAATTAGTCATCCATCCGATGTTTTAGAGTTAGGAGCTCAAATCGATGTAAAAATTTTAAAATTTGATGAAGAATTAACAAGGTTAAGCTTGGGAATTAAACAACTATCTGATGATCCTTGGCTTAAAGTAAATGACTTATATTCTGTTGATCAAAAAATCAAATCTCCAGTTTCTTCTATCAGTGATCAAGGTGTATCAATTATAGTTGATGAAAATTATGATGGCTTCATACCTCTCGGTGAATTAACCTGGTTAAAAAAACCACCACATCCCTCGAAAGTAGTCGAGCTAAATCAAGAACTTGAAGTTAAAATTACTGAAATTGACAATGAAAAAAGAAGGTTAATCTGTAGCTTAAAAAATCTCAAAGAAAACCCTTGGAAAGGACTAACAAAAAAATACAGTATAAATAGTAATATTGATACAGAAGTGGTCAATGTTGTTGACTTTGGTATTTTTGTTAAGGTTCATGAAGAAATAGATGGTATGGTTCATGTATCAGATCTTAGTTGGAATGAAGAAACTTGCTCAACAATACTATCTGATATTAAAAAAGGTGATATTGTAAAAGTTAAAATATTAGATATCAATGTTGAAAAAGAAAGGATTAGTCTAGGTATTAAACAGTTAGAAATCGATCCTGTTCAAAAATTTATTAATGATTACCCCTTGAAATCAAGAATTTCAGGAAAAATTACAGCAATAGATGATAAGGGTTTAACAATTAATCTAGGTAAGAATGTGAAGGGTTATATTAAAAAAACAAATTTATCTAAGGATAAGATAGATCAAAAAGTAGAGAGATTTGCTATTGGAGAAATGGTGGATTCAATGATTGTATCAATTGATAACAAAATACGTAATATTAATCTATCAATTAAAGAAATTGAAATTGATGATGAGAAAAAAACTCTTTCTAAATATGGCTCTAGTGATTCAGGTGCATCTTTAGGGGATATTCTAGGTTCTGTTATTGAAAAAAAAAATAATGCTTAATGTTAAAATCAGATTTATTATTAACGCTTAGGAAAAAATACCCCTCTCTTAATTTGGATGATATTGAACTTATTACTAATCTTTTTTTCAAAAAGATTATTAATAGCCTACAGAATGGAAATAAGGTGGAATTAAGAGGTTTTGGAACTTTAAGTAAAAAGATAAATAAAGAAAAGTATGTTCGTAATCCTAAGACTAATGAAAAGATTTATAAATCTAAAAACTATAAAATTCATTTTAAAATTGGAAAGATTTTGCATCAAAGAATAAACCCAAACTAAATAAATGACTCAAAAAAAAATTATTGTTGCTTTGGACAGCGATAATTTTAAAAATGCTATATCTCTTGTTAATAATCTAAAAAACGATGTTTATGCTTTTAAAATTGGTTATGAATTTTTTTTAAACTTTGGTATTAATGGCTATAAATCTATTCAACAAAAAAATGTAAAAATTTTTTTAGACTTAAAACTACATGATATTCCTAATAGTGTTAAAAGTGGAATTGATGCTATTACAAAATTAAATCCATATTTTACAACAATACATATATCTGGTGGTGATGAAATGCAAGAAGCGGCAGTATCTGTAAAAAAAAATACTAAGATTATCGGAGTCTCAATCTTAACAAGCCTTGATTCTTCTCAAACAAAAAAATACAATTACAATGATAATGTTGAAAATATTGTTAGCGACTATACTCATTATGCTCTTAAAAATAAACTCGATGGTGTTGTATGTAGCCCAAAAGAAATAGAAGTTGTAAAGAAGATAGCATCAGATAAGCTAATTATAATTACTCCTGGCATAAGACCTTCTAGTTCGTCAAATACTCAAGATGATCAAAAAAGATTTATGACTCCAAAAGAAGCCATTAAGTGTGGTGCAAATTATTTAGTTATAGGAAGACCAATTACACAGTCATTAAAACCATTAAAAACACTTCAAAAAATAAATACATCTCTTGAGTAAATTGAAATTTAAAATTTGTGGTATTAAGAATTTAGAAACTCTAGATTGTTGTATAGCAAATAATGTAGATTTTTTTGGATTAATTTTTTATAAAAAAAGCCCAAGAAATATAGAAATTAAAGATGCTCAAAAATTAATTTTTTCTAGTAAAAATAAATCTATTTCTTCAGTAGGAGTTTTTGTTAATGAACCAATTATACAACTTCAAAATTTACTAAAAATATTAAAATTAGATTATATCCAATTGCATGGAAATGAGGATAAAAACTATATATCTGAAATAAAAAAAAAGAATTCAATAAAAATAATTAAGAACATCTCGGTTAATTCTAAAGAAGATTTACTTAAAATAGAAAAATATCCAAATGCCGATTTTCTTCTATTTGATTATAAGCCTACTGAAGAAGAATTACCGGGTGGAAATGCTAAAAGATTTTCATGGGATTTGGTTAAAGATATTAAAACTTATAAACCTTGGTTTTTATCTGGTGGTATTAACATTAATAACATTAATGAAATAAAGAATTATGCAATTCCTTATGGAATTGATATTTCTTCAGGTGTAGAAGCCTCACTAGGAAAAAAAAGTATAAGCAGAATTAATTCATTATTTCAATTTTATGACTCAAAATAAAAATACATATAAACAATTTCCTGATGAAAAAGGATACTTTGGTCAATTTGGTGGTAGATATGTTTCTGAAACACTCATGCCGCTTATTTTAGAAGTGGAAGAAGAATACAATAAATTAAAAAATGACAAGGATTTTATAAATGACTTTAAATATTTTTTAAAAAATTATGTTGGAAGACCAAGCCCACTTTTTTTTGCAGAAAGAATCACCAACGATCTTAAGGGTCCTAAAATTTATTTTAAAAGAGACGAGCTAAATCATACAGGTGCTCATAAAATTAATAATTGCGTAGGACAAATTTTACTTGCAAAAAAAATGGGCAAACAAAGAATTATTGCTGAAACTGGGGCTGGTCAACATGGTGTAGCTACGGCTACTGTATGTGCTTTGTTTGGACTAAAATGTGTTATCTATATGGGAGAAAAAGATATTGAAAGACAATCACCCAATGTTTTTAGAATGAAACTTTTAGGTGCTGAGATACATAGTGTTTCAAGTGGATCTAAATCATTAAAAGATGCAATGAACGAAGCATTAAGAGACTGGGTAACTAATGTACGTGATACTTTTTATATTATTGGAACAACCGCTGGCCCTCATCCCTATCCCAGTATGGTCAGAGACTTTCAATCTATTATTGGAAAAGAAGTGCGTACCCAGATCCTAGAATATGAAAACAAATTACCAGATTTGCTCGTTGCTTGTATTGGTGGTGGCTCCAATGCTTTAGGTTTATTTTACGATTTTCTTGATGATAATGAGGTTAAAATGCTAGCTGTGGAAGCTGCTGGCTTGGGTTTAAAGTCAGGAAAACATGCTGCCAGTTTATCGGGTGGTCAACCAGGCGTTTTGCATGGCAACAAAACCTATTTACTTCAATCTGATAGTGGACAAATTGAAGAAGCACACTCGATATCAGCAGGTTTGGATTATCCCGGTATAGGTCCTGAGCATTCATTTTTATTTGATGAAAAAAGAGTTCAATACGTTTCTGCAACAGATGAAGAAGCTTTAAAAGCATTTCAATATTGTTGTCACAAAGAGGGCATTATTCCTGCTCTTGAACCTGCTCATGCTTTAGCTGCATTAATAAAAATTGCTCCCAAAATGAATTCGGACGAAATAGTAGTTATGAATATGTGTGGCAGAGGAGATAAGGATATTTTTACTGTTGCTAAAGAATTAAATATTAAATTATAATGTCTGAACGAATTAAAAAAGTTTTTTCAGACAAGAAAAAAAAACTGATAACTTTTGTAACAGGTGGAGATCCGGACAAAAAAACTTCCCAAAAAATTCTTGAAAAAATTGTTGAATGTGGTTCTGATGTAGTTGAAATTGGGATGCCTTTTTCTGATCCAATGGCAGATGGACCAACAATTCAATTATCAAGTAATAGAGCTATTAATAACGGAACAAACCTAGAAACTATATTTAACATTTGTAAAAATATTAGAAAAATCAATAATGCCATACCAATAGTGCTTATGGGATATTATAATGTAATTTTCCACTTTGGTGTAAAAAGATTTGTTTGTGAATGTTCAAAGATTGGGATAGACGGCCTTATTATTGTTGATTTGCAACCTGAAGAAGATCCTGAATTATTCGATGAAATTCAATTTCATGATATTGATCTAATAAGGCTCATAACTCCCACTACCGACCCCAAAAGACTTAAAAAAATTATTCAACATGCTTCAGGATTTTTGTATTATGTAACTATTACAGGTATAACAGGTCAAAAATCTGCTGATATGAAAGAGTTAAAACATTCAGTTAAAGAAATCAGAAGGCAATCGAATCTTCCTATTGTCGCAGGTTTTGGTATAAAAGATAAAAATCAAGTTTCAGAAATTTGTGCAATTACTGATGGAGCAGTTGTTGGTTCCTCAATAGTAAAAATAATTGAGAATAATCTTAACCAATCTGATGTAATATTAAAGTTAATTGGTGATTTTGTAAAAGAATTAAAAAAAGGAACCAACCAATGAATTGGCTAACAAACTTTGTTAAACCAAAATTAAGTGCTCTAGTGAACCGCAGAGAGGTACCTGAAAATTTATGGCAGAATTGCCCTTCTTGTGCAAATATGTTGCATCACAAAGATTTAAATGAAAATTTAAGGGTATGCAATACTTGCAATTATCATTTTCGAATGTCTGCTGAAAAAAGAATAGAAATATTATTTGGAGATAATAATTTTAAAGAAATTGAATTAAATATAATTCCAGACGATCCTTTAAAATTTAATGATAAAAAAAAATATATAGATAGATTAAAAGAATATAGAAAAAAAACCAATCGCAATGATGCCTTTATTTTGGGGAAAGGCGATATTAATCAAAAAAATGCAATATTTGGATTTATGAATTTTAATTTCATGGGTGGATCAATGGGAAGAGCTGTTGGAGATGGAATTGTTCTTGGTGCAAAAAAAGCAATAGAAAATAAGTGTCCGTATATAATTTTTACATCCTCAGGTGGTGCACGAATGCAGGAGGGAATAATAAGCCTAATGCAAATGCCACGAACTGTAGCTGCGGTGGAACTATTAAATCAAAATAAAATTCCATATATCGTTGTTTTAACTGAACCTACCACAGGAGGAGTGACAGCATCTTTTGCCATGCTTGGTGATATTACTATTGCCGAAAAAGGATCAACAATTGGATTTGCAGGAAAAAGGGTTATTCAAGACACTATAAGAGAAGAACTTCCAATTGATTTTCAAAAAGCTGAATATTTACATGAACACGGGATGGTAGATATTATTGTGCACCGCAAGGATCTTAAAAAAACTTTATCCGACATACTTCATCACATTTCTTAATCAAAATGCCTAAACAACTAGACAAGTTGTTACAACAACTAATCACTCTACATCCGAAATATATCGATTTATCGCTAAACAGGTTATTGGGATTACTACAAAAAATCGATAACCCTCATTTAAAACTACCTCCAATAATTCACATTGCCGGAACTAATGGTAAGGGTTCAACACTTAGTTATTTACGCCACATAATGATGGAAAATAAATTTCTTGTTCATGCGTATATATCCCCTCATCTCAAATCTTTTAATGAAAGAATTATTCTTGCCAATAAAGAGGTTGTGACGAGTAAATTATTAAAAAATTTGCAGTATATTAAAAAAAT
>PTLB01000039.1 GCA_002938255.1 Alphaproteobacteria bacterium MarineAlpha5_Bin3
GTAATTACCATAGATGTCATAAAATAAACCACCAAGCCATACTCCCACAAAAGAACCTAACTGATGAGAGAAAAAAACTATTCCGTACAACGTTCCCATGTATTGCAAACCATATATGTGGGCTATAATTCCTGAAGTTAGGGGGACGGTGGCAAGCCATAAAGTACCCATCACAACAGAGAAAATAATTACTGAAAGTGGCGTGATAGGTAACATAATAAATAAAATGGCTGCAATAGTTCTCCATAAATAGATAAGGGATAAAAGATATTTTTTAGAAAAATTTTTACCAAGGGCCCCTGCTGAAATTGACCCTATGATATTAAACAATCCTATGACGGCAATGGACAAGGCTCCAAGAGAAGCAGTGGAGTTACACACTAAACTGATCAGGCTATTTTTTACGATTGGTGAACTTGCTTCTGCTATCAGGGCGGGAAAGTGTGCAGTGATAAAAGCTAGTTGAAAACCACAAGAAAAAAAACCTAAAAAGAGCATTGCATAAGAGGGATCTTTAATTGCTTGCATTAAAGCATCGCTAAGATTTTCTCGGACATCATTTTTCGAAATTTTGGGATTTGATTTTAATAAAGGTACTAAAATAATTGTAAGTAAACAAATTATTGCAAATACTACAAATACTGAAGACCAGGGCATGATGTTAAGGAGAGCAGCAGCTAATGGTGGACCAACTACTTGACCAGCTGAGCCCGCAGCAGTTGTTATTCCTAGTGCAAGAGATCTTTTGTCCGGAGAAGCGGTGCGACCAACAACTGCTAATATAGGACCAAATCCAGTACCCGCTATTCCAAATCCAATAATTACATTTAAGAATTGATGAGCTTCTGGTGATGAAGCTGAGCTGCTAATCAGCAAACCAATGGCATATAGCAAAATACCAATTACAACTGCTTTTCTGTCGCCAAATTTTTCAGCAAAAGCACTAAATATTGGAGTGCCAATTCCCCAAGCTAAATTTTGTATGGCTATGGCTAAAGAAAATTCTGAACGAGCCCACAAAAATTGTTCAGCAATAGGTATTTGAAACAATCCAAAAGTAGAGCGTATAGCAAAACCTATAAGTAAAATTAAACTTCCTCCAACCAATATAGGTGTAAAAATAGAATTTTGTTTATTGTGAGACATTAAAAAAATTAATATCTAGCTATAAAATATTTAATAGTAAATATATAAAAAATATCTGAATTTATATAAATCTTGGTGGCTGTGTAACTTGTTTAGCCTCTTCTTTTTCTGGTATAACATAAGCAATAGCACAGTGATCTAGACAATATGGCTTATCCTCAAATCGTTCTTTATTACAAAAATGAAATTCGGATTCGTCCGGATGTCCCTCAGGCCATTCACAACCTCGCTTGGCATTTACCGTAAATACATTTTTTACAGACGGCTGGAGGGTCTTAACCTCGGAAACATAATTTGTATTTGCAACAGGATTATTCTCAAAGTTTAATTTTGGCATCACAGGAGAGCGGGCTTTTTTTCTATCAGGTTTTACAGCTGTCTTTCTAATAGGTGAAGGTCGACGTTCAAGGCCAATTCGGTGCGCTTTACCAACAACGGCATTTTTAGTAAAATCCAGTAATTTTCCAATCTGAGCTGTCGGAAGGCCTTGATCCCACAACTCTTTTAACCGACCAACATTCTCATCATTCCAAGGCATTCTTTAATCCTAGTGTAAATTATAATTATACCACATATAGTATATAAGTTTGATATATATACTAAATATATATTAATAAAATCAAAAAACTGTCATTTTTTGTGAAAAAAGACCAAATACTGTGATTTATTGTTATAAATCAATCAAATTAAAATGAAAACAATTAACAATTACGTTGTTAAAGGGAAAAATGTTCTTGTTCGAGTAGATCTGAATGTTCCGGTTTTAAATGGAATTATCACTGAAAAATCACGTATAGATACAATTAAGCCCACAATTGAAAAATTATTAAATCAAAAAAATAAAATTTTTTTGCTATCTCATTTTGGACGGCCTGAAGGGCAGTTTAGCAAAGAATATTCATTAGAATTCATTTGTTCAACTTTGCAAGAAGAATTTGAAACAAATAGAATTCATTTTTTAGAAAGTTTTAACGATAGCGATATCAAAAATAAAATTCATAAAATGGATTTTGGTGAAATATGTTTATTTGAAAATATCCGTTTCCATCCTGGAGAAGAAAGTAATGATTCAAATTTTATTCAAGAAATTTGTAAAAGTTTTGATGTTTTTGTGAACGATGCTTTTTCTGCGTCACATCGTAATCACGCTTCTATTGTGGGAGCACCACAATATTTGCCTTCCTTGGCTGGAGAAAGTTTGCTGGAAGAAATAAAAAATATAGATTCGTTTGTTAATGAGCCAAAAAAACCGAATGTTGCAATAATTGGAGGATCAAAAATTTCAACAAAAATTGATTTACTTCATAATTTAACAGAATTTTTTGATACAATTGTGATTGGAGGAGCAATGGCTAATACTTTTTTAAATGCACAGAATATTGATATTGGAAATTCATTATGTGAAAAAGATTTATCAACCACGGCGCTATCCATAATGGAAAAAGCTGATAACTTGAATTGTAAAATTGTATTACCATTAGATGTCGTTTGTGCAGATAATATTAATGATCAATCAAGTATTCGTCGTTGTGACATAAAAAACATTTTGCCCAACCAAATGGTCTTGGATGTTGGTAACAAAACTTCAAAAATAATTGCGGAAATTATTTTGCGAGCTCGCATGGTTTTGTGGAACGGCCCCTTAGGGGCTTTTGAATATAAGCCATTTGAACAATCTTCTGTTGAAGTAGCGAATGTTATTAAAAATAATGCCAAAATATTAAATATTACAACTCTTGCAGGTGGGGGAGATACAATTTCTGCAATTAAAATGGCAAAAGCTGAGGAAGGTTTTTCTTATATATCTAAAGCTGGAGGAGCATTTTTAGAGTGGCTTGAAGGAAAAGAATCACCAGGAGTGACGGCACTCAAAGAAAATACATATAATTAGTTAGTCCTCTATTTGATATTTTTTTATCAAAGAAAATTGAGTCATAGTAAAAATGAAAGTTATTGGAAGAATGCCAAATACTTTGAAATTAACCCACAGATCGGTTGACTGTGTTCTCCAAATAATTTCATTTAGTATTGCTAGAGCAATAAAAAAACCAATCCACCGTTTGGTCAATATAATCCATCCCTCTTTTTGTAACTTTAATGCGTTCCCTAAAAGATATTTTAAAAGAGGCTTATTAATTAGCATTCCACCATAAAGGATTGCTCCAAATAAAATATTAATGATTGTTGGTTTCATTTTGAAAAAAACCTCATTATCAAAATAAATAGTTAACCCACCGAATACGAGAATAATAGCAGCGCCTACAGTTGGCATAATAGGTATTTTTTTTGCAACAATGTAAGAGAATAACACTGCAATAACGGTCGCAATCATGAAAGGTAGGATGGCAGACAGCAAGTCTCCACGAGTATAAAAAATAAAAAATACGGCTAGCGGACCGATATCCACCAATATTTTTAAAATACTATTCATTTATTATTCCTCTATTCCTAGCATTGAGTGAGAAAATTTTTTTGCATTAAATTCATGTAAATCTTCTGCTTTTTCGCCAAGACCTACGAAGTGTATAGGGAATTCAAATTTTTTTGCAACTGAAATGAGCGCCCCTCCTTTTGCCGTACCATCAATTTTTGTAATAATTAATCCACTAATATTCATTGATTGGCCAAAAGTTTCTACTTGATTAACCATATTGGAACCGTTGGTTCCATCCAACACAAGAATTGTTTTAATATTATCAGCATTAATTTTTTTGCTAATAACAGATTTAATTTTTACCAATTGATTTAATAAATTAGTGTTATTTGATAAACGTCCAGCAGTATCAATGATAACATAATCATATTGCTCTTTTTGTGCTTTTTGGCAGACATTATAGGCAACGCTAGCAGGATCTTGTTCAAGTGAACCTTGATGAAAATCTACTTTTTGATTTTTGGTCCATTTTTTTAATTGATCCACGGCGGCTGCTCGAAAAGTATCGCAAGCACCAACTAAAATTTTTTTATCATTAGGAATGATGTTAATTAATTTACCTATAGTTGTTGTTTTTCCACTGCCGTTAACACCGATAAAAAGCAAAATTGTTGGTTGATAGTCTCTAGATGTAAGGAGGGGCTTTTCTCTTGGTTGAAGAATTAATTCTAATTCATTTGCTAGAAGTTTTAAAACTGAGTTAGCGTTTTCTGACTTAAAATTTTTTGTCGATTGTATTTTTTGAATTAAGTGATTTGTAACTTCTAGACCAATATCAGATGATAATAGAATTGTTTCTATCTCATCTAGTGTTTCTTGATCAATTTTTTTTGATTTAAGTGCGCCTATAATGTTTGTGGAAAGAAAATTTGATGTTTTTTTAAGACCTGATTGAAAATGTTTAAATATGTTCATTATCTCAAATAATATGAGCGTTTAAGACACCCTTATTTATATTAGTTATCATACAGTGAACAATTTCCCCTTCCTTAATTACATCATTAATTTCAATTTTAGTAAAATGTTGAGATTTACCAAATGAAATATTTTCTTTTGTTTGTTCTACAAGCATGATGGCTGATATTCCTATCTGAGTGCTAAGATACTTATTCATTTGTCTCTCACCTGCTTCTCGTAAAAGTTTTGCTCTTTGTTTTATTATATTTTTTGGAACTTGTGGCATACGTGCTGCAGGAGTGCTCTCTCTTACTGAATAAGGAAAGATATGCAGATGTGTAAGATTACAATCCAGAATCATATTTAAGGAATCTTGAAACATATCTTCTGTTTCTGTAGGAAAACCAGCAATAATGTCAGCTCCAAATACTATGTCATTTCTTATAGAGCGCGCCTTTTGACAAAAATCAAAAACTTGTTGACAAGTATGCCGCCTTTTCATTCTCTTGAGGATTAAATCATTACCCGCTTGTAAGCTTAAGTGAAAATGTGGCATCAATCTTTTTTCTTGAAGTAAGGGCCAGAAATCATCGGTGATTTCTGCACAATCAATCGAGGATAGTCGCAGTTGTTTGAGATCGGGAATAAGATTTAAAATACGTTTGACTAGTTGGAAAAGATTAGGTTGACCTGGGAGATCCCTTCCATAGTCAGTAATATCAACTCCAGTGAGAACCACTTCATTGTATCCATTGTTCACTAAGGTTTTGATGCGTTCTACAATAACACCCAATGGTACACTTCTATTATTTCCTCTGCCAAAAGGAATAACACAAAAAGTACACCGATGATCACAACCTTGTTGTACTTCTATATAAGCACGCGATTTTCCTTCAAATTTTTCAACAATATTGTTGTGAATAGTATTATTAGCAAAAATATCCTTAACTTGAACAGGATTACTATTTGGTAGAGAAGACCAGATCTGTTTCTGAAGCTTTTCTTTATTGCCTATCACAAAATCCACTTCATCAATATTGGCATATTTTTGAGGATTAATTTGGGCGGCACATCCCGTAACAATAATTTTTTTCTCCGGGAAATTTTTTTTAGATTTACGAATTTCGTATTTTACCTTTTTTTCAGCCTCTTGTGTAACTGCACAAGAGTTAATTATTGTAAAATTAGAGAGATTGTTTTTATGAGCAAGCGATTTGATTACTTCTCCCTCATAAATATTTAATCGACAACCAAGATTTATAATATCAACATCATTTGTTTTCATGCAAATTAAACCTCTATATTGCCACGAAAACTTATTTCCGCTAAACCAGTCATGATAGCTTCTCCTTTATCGATGGTGATAAATAACGATCCACGCTCCAATTGCACTTCGACATCGTTGCCTAATAATTTTTTTAACTGTCCAGCATATACAGAAGCGCATGCGCCGCTTCCACATGCCAAGGTGAGACCTGCTCCTCTTTCCCATACACGCATATTAATTTTTTGATCATTAATTATTTCAATAATCTCAACATTTGTTTTATTGGGAAATAGATTGTGCTTTTCTATTGTTGGCCCAATTGAGGCCAAGTCCACCTGATCAATATTTTTTCCAAAAAAAACAACATGAGGATTGCCAATATTAACAGCAACTCCATTACTAAATCCATCAATTGTTAAGGGAAGGTTAAGGGTGTCAATATTTTCAGACAGTGGAATTTTTTTCCAGTCCGTTGAGAGTTTGCCTAAATTAACACTAATATTGGAATCATCTTTTTTAATGGCATGTAAAATACCTGCATCAGAGAGTATATTAAGTTTTTTTTTCTGAGATTCATCAAATAACAGTTTTGCTACACAGCGTGTACCATTACCACATGCTTCTGCTCTATCTCCACCTGGGTTAAAAATTTCTATACTTGCATCTATATCTGACTCGTTACTTGAATTAATTGTAATCAATTGATCACATCCTGCTCCACTTTTGCGGTCACTTAACTGATGAATAAGATTTTTTGAAATATCGATATTTTCAATACGGTTATCAATAATGACAAAATCATTGCCCAATCCGTGCATTTTAATGAAATCAATTTTTTGCATAAAATCTCTATATGACTGTTTTTATACAAAATTCCACACAAAATCTATCTACCTTCAGAACTTGACTTTATAACCCTATTTTAATATGCGTTCGCTGAAATTCCTTAATTGTGATTTTACTAACTTATCAAGTTATTGATAGGTACATCAGCCCACGAGTATCGTGCCCTGGTGCAATTGTCTATTGGAGAAACATGTTTGGAACATTGAATGAAAGACTAGAAAAAATTGTTCGTTCCGTAAGAGGAAAGGCAATTATTTCAGAAGCTGATCTTGATTTAACATTGCGTGAAATACGCATCGCTCTTTTGGAGGCAGATGTAGCTTTGGTTGTTGTTAGAGAGTTCATTAATAATGTTAAAGCCAATATTATTGGTAAAGAAGTTCTCAAATCAATCAAGCCCGATCAAATGATCATTAAGCTGGTACAAGATGAACTAATTCAAATTCTAGGAACAAACAACCAGCCTCTCAAGATTGTAAAAAACGGCTTAACAAAAATTTTATTTTGTGGATTGCAAGGATCAGGAAAGACAACCACAGTTGCCAAGCTCGCATATCACATTCAAAAAGAATCTAAGAAAAAAATTTTACTTGTATCTGCCGATATTTATCGTCCTGCTGCACAAGATCAATTGAAAATTCTGAGTAAGCAAGTAAATGTGGAATTTTTTGATCATCAGAATTCACAATCGGTAGAAATTATTACAAGTGAATCCCTGCTATTTGCTGAAAAAAATTTATTTGATATTATTTTATTTGATACAGCGGGACGCCAAGTCATCGATGAAGTGATGATGTTAGAATTGCAAAAAATACACAAACAATTGCAACCCCAAGAAACAATTTTAGTTGCCGATTCTTTAACAGGTCAGGATGCAGCTAACATTGCCAAAAGTTTTAATGAGGCTGTCACTATTACAGGGTCTATTTTAACTCGTGTAGACGGTGATGGAAGAGGGGGCGCTGCGTTATCAATTAAATCCATCACTGGCGCGCCCATTAAATTCATTGGAACGGGTGAAAAAATTGAACAGCTAGAAGCTTTTTATCCAGATCGTATTGCTAATCGTATTTTGGGCATGGGAGACATTGCTTCTCTGGTTGCAAAAGCATCTGAGAATATTGATCAAGCAGAAATGGAAAGCCTAACAAAAAAAATGTCAAAAGGAACATTTGATTTAGACGATTTTGCGAAACAACTAAAACAAATGGGCAAGATGGGCGGAGTGTCAGGTATTATATCCATGCTTCCCGGCATTTCTAAAGCTCAAAAATTGATGGCTGAAAATAAAATTTCGGATGATCTGATTAATCATCAGATTGCTATTATTAATTCCATGACAAAAAAAGAGAGGGCAAATCCCGATTCAATTAAAGCTTCACGAAAAATTAGAATTTCTAAAGGTTCAGGAACAAAAGTTCAGGATGTAAACAAATTATTAAAACAGTTTCTTCAATCACAAAAGATGATGAAAAAAATGAAGTCAATGGGCAAGGGCGGTTTACCTAATGATTTTATGCGAAAACTGCAAGGAAAACTGCCTCCAAATATTCATTAACAACAGGAAAGGAAGTATTATGCCCGTTAGAATTAGATTATCAAGAAAAGGAGCTAAAAAACACCCATTTTATCGTATCGTTGTTGCTGACTCAAGACGATCTAGAGATGGAAAATTTATTGATCAAGTAGGAACGTACAATCCTATGTTAAACAAAGACAATCCAGAAAGGGTGAAGATAGATGTAGAGAAGGCAAAAGAGTGGATCAGTAAAGGAGCTCAACCAAGCGATCGTGTTAAATTATTTTTAAGTTCGATGGGTGTTGGGGAGAAGCCGATTATCACAGAAAAAACAAAAAAACATCTTCCAAAGAAAAAAACACTAGAAAAGTTGGCTGCAGCAAAAAAAGCAAAAGAAGTTGCGAAAGCGGAAGGCGCAAAACCTGCAGCGGCAGAAGCACCGGTAGAAGAAGTTGCGAAAGCGGAAGACGCAAAACCTGCAGCGGCAGAAGCACCGGTAGAAGAAGTTGCGAAAGCGGAAGACGCAAAACCTGCAGCGGCAGAAGATAAAGAAAAGGTTAAAACCTCTGAGTAACTAGTGTGAATAAAAAAAAAATAGTTCACATAGGAACTTTTGGTCAACCTCAGGGTTTGAAAGGGGAAATAAAAATTATTATGTTCGTTTCAAGTTTTGAGTCGTTTAAGAGGTTGCAGCAGTATCTTAGGGAAGATGGAGAAACTGAATGGCACTTCGTAAAATTTCGTGATGTTGGAAATAAACTGATTG
>PTLB01000004.1 GCA_002938255.1 Alphaproteobacteria bacterium MarineAlpha5_Bin3
CAGAAGGGTTAGGTATTTATGTGGGTGAAATTAATAAAGTTTTGTAACTTTCCTATAAAAATTTTTGCTGTTTCTAGACCAATTCAAGTGGTATCCACCGTTATCCAGATAGTTTTCAGTTATTTTCCAAATCATTGCGAATACCTGTTACGACTTTCTTATCTTTATAATTAATAAATTGAAATTTAATGAGTTCTTTTTTTTCATCGTACCAGAGTGTATATTCAGGAAAAGGACCTTTATCTTTTGGATTATCGGAAGCATCAAAAGTAAATTTTAATGTATTGAGTCTAAGATTATTTATGACAATTTCTTCCTCTCCCAATTTTTTTACCGTTATTTTTCTTTTTACCCCTTTTTGAATATCAAATAATTCTTTTTCAAGTAATATATCTTGATTCCAAAGATTTGATGGAAGAATACTTTTACTCAATCTAATCTCTCCATCCATGCCTTCTGCAATAAATGAATTATCAATATCTTCACCTTTTATAAAATACTCTCGTTCATCTTCAAAATCAGTATGCCCAACAAATTTGACAAATTCGTTATTACTCCAAGTTTCAGTTGATAAGTGAGAAAATCTATAGGCGGAAAAGAATAATATATTTACTCTTATATTTATTTTCGTTTTGACAAACAGTTCATCATCTATTTGATCAAAAATTATTTCATGACTACCAATTATTTTATTTTTTCTTATTATATCAAAAGAAGCCTTTCCATCTTTAGGAATTGGGAAAGCATATAAATTGGCACTGATAAGTAGAAGTAATAATAAATATTTTTTCATAATGAATTTGGTTTATTAGCATTATTTTTAAATTGATAATAAGCAAATAATAGAGATGCTAATAATAAGACTGAATTTGATTGATGCAGACTTGCAAAACTAATTTTAACATTGCTTAAGAGAGTAAGAATTCCGAGAAAGAATTGCAATGAAGAAAAAAATAATACAGCAAACAAGGATATAGACTTAATTGTAATTATAATTTTAGAAGATAAAAGAAGATAAATTGTGAACGAAAGAATGTAAATAAATGTAAAACTGCCTATCCATCGATGGTTAAAATTAATAGCAATTGTATTTTCAAAAATATTACGCAAGCCATAATCATCAATTATATAGCCATCAGGAATTATTGATCCATTCATCAAAGGAAAAGTATTAAATGATTGACCTGCATTTGTACCAGCCATAAAACCACCTGAAATAATGGTAATGAAGAGAAGTATGATGCCGAAAAAAAATATTTTTTCAGAGAAGTTAGAGGAATAGAATTTAATTATCTTATTATTTGATGAATTTAAGGCGGTCCAAAATAATATTGCAAAAATAATAAGGGCATTAATTAAATGAAAAGTTAATCTATACTGACTGACATAAGGATTGTCATTCAGTCCGCTTTTAACCATCCACCATCCTACGAGAGCTTGAAACAGACCAAATGCAAATATAATAATTAAGGTAAGGAATAATCTTTTAGGGATTGCTTTTTTTACTACAAAAAAAATTAGAGGTAGTATGAATACTATACCAATAAAGCGAGCAAAAAAACGATGAAACCATTCCCACCAAAAAATATACTTAAACTCATCAAGGTTCATTGATTTATTAACAATAATGAATTCAGGTGAAGCTTTATAAGCAGAGAAAACTTTTAGCCAGTTTTCATTACTTAAGGGAGGAATAATACCCAAAATAGGCCTCCAATCAACCATTGATAAACCTGATTCAGTTAGACGAGTTAATCCTCCAATAATAATCATCAAAAAAGTCAAGAAAGTTAAAAAAAAGAGCCATATAGCAACATTATTTTGGTTTTTAGTTGTTGTGACATAAAATAACATAATTGCTATATAATCTTTAATAATTATATGAAAAGAGCCTAATTTTTGTATAAAATAGACTTGACTATTCATATAATTTGTATACAAATAATTTGTATACAAATTAATGGCAGACACTTCTCTATCAGAGAGCAAAATTGGATTATTGATATGGCAAACTTCTAATTATTGGCAATCTCGATTAAGAAAAATTCTCAAATCATACAAATTATCTCTTAACGAGTTTCTAATTTTGGAATCTATGTATCACTTACATTCAATAAAAACCAAAACTCATCAAAATGTTATATCAAGTTTTATTGGTATTGATGTGTCTGTTGCTAGTGTGACATTTAAGTTACTCGAAAATAAAAACTATATTTCTCGTCAAATTGAAAGCGATAATAGAAAGAAAATTGTTAAAATGTTAATTAAAGGTAAAAATTTGTTTGAGGATATTAGTCCTTTAATTAAAAAAGAAGAGCAGCTTATTTTTGAAAAACTTAAAAATGAAACTTTTAATTTCACAAATTCTTTAAAGTTGCTATTGGGTAAAAAAATTAGAATTCAGGCCAAACAATAAGAAAATGAAAATAGATCAAAAAAAACATCAATTATTGAAAGCCTGGCCTTTTCAAGAAGCATTACGCATAATTAAAAATCATGGTGATTTTATAAACTTCAATATTCCACAAAAAAAATATATATTATTTGAGACAGGTTATGGACCATCAGGCTTACCTCATATTGGCACATTTGGTGAAGTTGTTAGAACGACAATGGTTAGAAAAGCGTTAGAATCATTAATTGATTGCGAGACAAAATTAATTACTTTTTCTGACGATATGGATGGTTTGCGTAAAATACCAGATAATGTTCCAAATAAAGATATGTTAAAAAAATATATTGGCAAACCTTTGACATCTATTCCAGATCCTTTTGAGAAATTTGAAAGTTTTGGACATCATAATAATGCTCTACTTCGTTTTTTTTTAGACGAATTTAATTTTGAGTATGATTTTGTAAGTTCGACAGAAAAATATCAAAAAGGTGATTTTGATAATACACTTATCCAAATTCTTCAAAATCATGATTCGATTTTATCAATAATTCTTCCGACTTTACGGTCTGAAAGAAAGGTCACTTATAGTCCATTTCTACCAATAAGTCCTATTAGTGGTGAGGTTTTGCAAGTTAAAATTGAAGAATACCGACCTAAAACAAATTCTATTATTTTTGTAGATCCAGCTAATAATAAAAAAACTGAGATAATTGTTACGGGCGGAAATTGCAAGCTACAGTGGAAAGTTGATTGGGCTATGCGATGGATGGCATTAGGAGTTGATTATGAAATGTGTGGCAAAGATTTGACAGAAAGTTTTGAATTGGCGTCAAAAATTTGTCGATTGATGAATACACAACCGCCTGTCAATTTAATTTATGAAATGTTTTTAGATGAAAAAGGTGAAAAAATTTCAAAATCTGTTGGAAATGGCATTAGTGTCAATGAATGGTTGCGCTATGCTTCTCCCGAAAGTCTATCTTTGTATATGTTTCAAAAACCAAAATCGGCTAAAAAATTGTTTTTTGATGTTATACCAAAGAGCGTTGATGAGTATTTTTCATATTTAAAAAAGTTTCATCATGATGAAGAGAAAGAAAAATTTAATAATCCTGTATGGCATATTCATGATGGCAATCCTCCTAATGTTAACAGTGAGATTACTTTTAATTCCCTAATAAATCTAGTTAGTGTTTGTAATTCAAATGAAAAAGAAGTGATTTGGGGTTTTGTAAGAGAATATGATGCATCACTGAATGCTAAAAATAATCAAGAATTTGATCGATTAATAGACTATGCAATTAATTTTTATACAGATTTTGTGATGCCTAAAAAAAAATATATACTAATTGATAATTCTAATCAGGATATTTTTCTTGATATTGTGAGTTTTTTAAAAAAAATCGATGCCGACTCATCATCTGAAGATATTCAAACACAAATTTATGAAATAGGCAAAAAATATAATTTTACAAATTTAAGGGATTATTTTAAACTTATTTATCAAGTATTGTTTGGGCAAGAGCAAGGGCCTCGTCTAGGGTCATTTATCAAGTTATTTGGCATAGAAAAAACTATTAGTTTGATTGAAGGCTTACTTAAGCAAAAATGAATAAGGTGCGTTCAATTATATAAAGTGCAAAATATAATCTTAAAACTCCTTAGAAACTTACCCCCTGAATTAGCCCACGTGCTAACTTTAAAATCATTGCAATTCAACTTTAGAAATAAAAAAATATTTGATGATCCAATACTATACCAACATTTATTTGGTTTAGATTTTAGTAATCCACTAGGACTTGCAGCAGGTTTTGATAAGAACGTTGAAGTTGTTAATTCTTTATTAAACTTAGGTTTTGGTTTTATAGAAGCGGGAACAGTTACTCCTAAACCACAATATGGTAATGAAAAGCCAAGGGTGTTTAGGTTGGTGGAAGATTCTGCTGTTATAAATCATTTAGGATTTAACAATAAGGGTTCTGAATATGCAAAACAAAAACTCCGTACAATGAATCTTAATGCTCTTTCTAAAGGCATTGTGGGTATAAATATTGCAATAAATAAAGATACAACAAATTATCTTGATGATTACAATTATTGTTTAGAAAAACTGGGTCCCTTAGCGCATTATGTTACCATTAATATATCGTCTCCAAATACTCCGGGATTGCGCGATCTTCAAAATAGAGGTCAAATAGAGAGTTTAGTACAGACATTAAAAGGTAAAAAAAACAGTACACCTACATTAGAGTCAACGCCTATTTTTTTTAAAATTGCCCCTGATATGAATGAAGAACAAATAAGGGATATAGCCCTAATGAGTTTAGCAAATAATGTAGATGGTTTAGTAATAAGCAATACAACCACAGATAGACCAAAATCTTTAAAATCGTCTTTTAAGAATGAGGTAGGGGGATTAAGTGGAACCCCGCTCTTTTTAAAATCTACCTTAATATTAAAAAAAATATATTCTCTTACCAATGGTCAAATTCCTTTGATAGGAGTAGGTGGAATTAGCAATGGTTTTGAGTGTTATGAAAAAATAAAAGCGGGAGCATCATTAGTTCAGTTGTATACCGCTATTATTTATAAAGGCCCCCAAATTATTTCTAAAATTAAACTAGATCTTACCAATTCACTAAAAACTGATGGTTACAAAAATGTTAAAGAAGCAATTGGTAAAGAAGTGTGAATAAAACAGAGAGTATCGTTGGCCTAAAAGACATTATTGATAGATATGATGTTTTTATTTTAGATCAATGGGGAGTTATGCATAATGGTGAAGAGGGATATACAGCAGCAATTAAATGTGTTGAAACACTTTATAAAGTTAATAAAAAATTAATTATAATCTCTAATTCATCCAAAAGAAAACATTCAACAGCTGTAAGATTATCTGATTTCGGATACAGAAAAATTTATTTTTTGGAGATTATGACAAGCGGGGAGATGATTTGGCAAAGTCTGGTTAATTTGAATCATGATTTTACAAAAAAATTACAAAAAAACTGTTTTCACATTTATGATAAAAGCAAAGAAGATGGAAAAAAATATTTAGAAGGTTTAGAACAATTTAACTTTGTTGCAAATATTGAAGAAGCGGATTTTATTTTAGGTTGTACGCCTCAATTTAATACAACAACAATAGATTATATACCTCTTTTAACGAAAGCAATTAAAAATAAGTTACCTTTTGTGTGCGCAAATCCAGATTTTGTTTCGATAGAAAACGATTTTGGTAAGCCTATTATTTGTATGGGTACGATTGCAGAATTATATAAAAATATGGGTGGAGAAGTTTTTATTTTAGGGAAACCTAGTTGTGAAATTTATGAAGAATCAACAAAAAAAATATCAAATATAGATAAATCAAAGATACTCGCAGTAGGAGACTCCATTCATCATGATATAGTAGGAGCAAATAATTTTGGTATTGATAGTTTATTGATTACATCAGGAATCCATCATGATTGTTTTGATCAAAGCAGCCCTCAATGGCAGTCGGATAGAAATAAATTACAGAAATTCGGAAATGAACCTACTTTTGTTTGTTCCAATTTCAATAATTAACATAACTTTCTTGACAAAAAAAATTTTAACAAATAGTAATCCGATCATATTATGTCTATGAAATGTGAACTTACTGGTAAAAAATACCAAAGTGGGAATAATGTTAGTCATGCCAAAAACAGAACAAAACGTCGTTTTTTGCCTAACCTGCAAAAAATTTCATTTCTTAGTGAAAAACTAGGTAAACAAATTCAACTAAAAGTTGCGACTAGTACTATTAGAACAGTTGAAAAAAAAGGAGGATTAGATGAGTTTCTTCTTAATACTTCCAATGTAAAGCTTCCACCATCAGCGCTAAAAATTAAAAAACTTATTCTTTCCAAAACCAACTAAAAGGATTAGTTTGAACTTCATTGAGGGACTTTTTCATCTTATTCTGTTTAATTTTGGAGGTTTTGTAGATTCTTTAAATAAAACTCCTGTTATCATTACTTGGTTTGTATTTCTTTTTTTCTGTCTAATAGTTATTTTATTTTTTTTAAAATTTTTTGGTGAAGCGGGAATGTATGTTTATACCGTTTTAGCTATTATAGGGGGTAATATACAAGTACTTAAAATTGTAGAATTCCCTTTTTTCCCCAATCCTATTGCTCTAGGAACTATTTTATTTGCCACTACTTTTTTGGCAACTGATATTTTAGCTGAGTATTATGGAACAAGATATGCAAGAAAAAATATACTCATCGGTTTTGCTGGCTTTCTATTAATGACACTCATTATGTTGTTTACTTTAGGTTTTACCCCTCTAGATATTAATACAGCTGGAGAAAAATATTCTTGGGCATTATCTGTTCAAAATAATTTGATGGGAGTATTTTTACCTCTCCCTATTTTTTTTGCAGCTAGTATGATTGCATATATATTTAGTCAATATTTTGATGTTTGGTTGTATGAAACGATATCTCACTTTACTCAAAAAAAGTTTTTATGGATACGCAATAATATTTCCACGATGACCTCTTCTTTGTTAGATAATACTATTTTTAGTGTATTTGCTTGGATAATTTTTAACCCTAATCCTCTTGACGTTAATACAGTCATATTTACGTATATTCTAGGAACTTATTTTCTAAGAATAACAATAGCAATTTTCGATACTCCATTTATATATTTGGCAAAATATTTTGTACCAAAAAATGTGAATGACTAATTTCAGTTGGAAAGTTAATAAAACCTCATCAGTATCGAGAGCAAGAACAGGAGTTATAAATACACCGCATGGTGAAATTAACACTCCTGCTTTTATTTTTTGTGGAACGAAAGCAGCCCTTAAATCGTGTAGTGCTGAAGAAGCAATAAGAAACAATACACAGATTATTTTATCAAATACATATCATTTAATGTTGCAGCCAGGAAGTGAGATTATTTCAAATCATGGAGGATTGCATAAATTTATGAATTGGCATGGTCCAATGTTAACTGATAGCGGAGGTTTTCAAATTTTTTCTTTAGGCTATGGATCAGTTGCGGATGAAATAAAAGGACGTAATCAAATGATGATTAGAAACAAATCATTATTAAATATTTCTGAAGAAGGGGCTCTTTTTAAATCGTACATTGATGGATCAAAACATTTATTAACCCCAGAAAAATCCATTGCAATTCAAAGAGATATCGGTGCCGACCTAATACTCGTCTTTGATGAATGTACCCCTTTTCACGTTGAAAAATCCTATACCGCAGAGTCTATGAGACGCAGTCATAGATGGTCTACAAGATCATTAAACAGTTTTGAATTAGCTAGAAAATTTAAATCAACAGAAGGATCTGCCGGATCACAATCTATTTATGGTATTATCCAAGGAGGTATTTTTTATGATTTGCGGGATGAAAGTATTGATTTTAATCTTCATTCAAAAAATTTTTTTGGTTTAGCTATAGGTGGCAGTCTCGGCTGTTCAAAAGAAGAAATGCATCAAGTTGTTGAGTATATAGCTTCAAAACTTAAAGATAAACACCCAGTTCATTTACTTGGAATAGGCGATCCCTCAGATATATGGAGTTTGGTTCGTTGGGGGGTCGATACCTTTGATTGTGTTAGTCCTACACGTTTAGCCCGGCACGGTGCCGCATTAAAAAAAACACGATTGGGTAAAATTAATATTAAAAATTCAAAATATAGAGAAGATTTAAATCCTATTGATAGTAAATGCCAATGTAAAACATGTGCCAAATATTCCTTATCTTATTTACATCATTTGCTTAAGTCGGATGAATTACTAGGATTGCAGTTAATAACTAATCATAACATTTATTTTATGAATGATTTGATGCTTTATATTAGAAAAGCAATTAATGAAGATAAATTGTTAGAAGCAGAAAAAGATTGGTATCAAGATTAATTATATTTTTTTTTAGTAACAAAAATATTGGAAAGTTCATTCAATAATACTTCTCCTAGTTGGTCAACATCCATTATTGTAACCGCGTTAGAATAATATCTAGATACATCATGACCAATTCCTATGGCCACTAATTCAATATTGCTATTATTCTCAATATCGCTAATTGTATCCCGTAAATTTTTTTCCAAATAATTTCCAGGGTTAACCGATAACGTTGAGTCATCAACGGGTGCTCCATCACTAATAACAATCAATACTTTTCTTTTTTCTTGCCGTATCCTTAATCTATTATAAGCCCATAACAGCGCTTCCCCATCCACATTTTCTTTCAGTATGCCTTCACGCAATAAAAGTCCGAGGTTTTTTTTAGAGCGTCTCCATGGAGCATCACCTGCTTTATATATGATATGGCGTAAATCATTAAGTCTCCCTGGTTTACTAGGCTTTTTATCGTTTATCCATTTTTCTCTTGATTGACCCCCCTTCCAAGCTTTTGTAGTAAAGCCTAAAATTTCAGTTTTAATGAGGCATCGTTCTAGAGTTCTTGCTAAGATATCTGAACATAAAGCTGCAACAGTTATAGGCCTTCCGCGCATAGACCCTGAATTATCAATTAATAAAGTAACGACAGTATCTTTAAACTCAATGTTTTTTTCTTTTTTAAACGATAGTTTGTGAGTTGGGTTGGCAATGATCCTTGCTAAGCGTGAAGTATCAAGATAGCCTTCTTCAAGATTGAATTCCCATTGTCTGGTTTGTTGAGCTAGCAGTTTTCTTTGTAATCGATTGGCGATTTTGGCAATAAGGGGCTTAAAAGTAAATACTTGTTGATCCAGAGATAATCGTAATCGATCTAATTCTTTTAAGTCACAGAGTTCTTCTGCCTTTACTACTTCATCAAATTTATCAGTATAAAATTTATAGTTTTCAAGTTTATCTAGAGATTCAATTTTTGGAAAGTATTCAAGATCATTTTCATTTGCTTCATCTCCCATTTTTTGATCTTCATCCATTGAACTTGCTTGTTGGAGGTCTGAAGAAGAGGCTTCATCATCATGTTTTGTATCCGTTTTACTATCTTGATTTTTCGATTTATTGTCCTCATCATGTAGGTCCTTATCCTCATTGCTATTTTCATTATCAATACCATCTTGTTTATTGTTATGATCATAATAACCCAAATTATCTAAAAAAGTTTGCAGTAGATCAGCAAAATTTTTTTGATTGGTTATATTGTTTCTAAGTTTTTTGAAAAAATCATTATATTCATGACCTAATTTTTTTTGGATTAGTTTTTTATATGCACTAAATTTACCACCTAGTATTTCACCAGTTAACTCACTGTAGCTCACATAGCGAAAAGCTTCAATAATTTCCTTGTAGTCTTCTTTATCCTTATTATTTTTATCTTCGGTATTTTGAATATCGAATTTATGCTTATTTAATATATTTAATTTAATTCCTTTGAAGATATGCGATCCTTGAGCCTCAATGCGTGATTGCTCAACAGCATTAAATATTTCATTTACAACATCATTGTTGCCTAGATACTCTTGATGAATTTCTTTTGTATGAAGTCGAATTTCTAATGCCATTGAGTCTGCTTCAGCCCGCATATAATTTAAATTTTTCTTAAGAGATTGAAGATTTGGCTCATTTAAATTAATAATATCTCCATCTATAGAAGGGCCATCTTGAACAAAGTTAACTTCTATAGTGTTAGACTTACCTATGGATTTAATTGTTGCAGAGAGTGATTTCTTAAATTGGTCGACTATTTCGTCATTCTCCAACATTAACTACCTTGGCATCCGATAAATCAATTCCAAATGAACGTTGATAATACTCTTCAATTATTGATCTTTCCAATTCATCACATCTGTTTAAGAATGCTAATTTAAATGAATATTCAATATCATTGAATAACAAATAATTCTCAGCCCATGTTATTACAGTTCTTGGACTCATTACAGTAGAAATATCACCATTAATAAAACCAGAACGAGTCAAATCAGCCGTACTAACCATACAGCGAATAATTTCCTTACCTTCTTTATTATTAAGTTTTTTATTTTTACTTAAAACAATCCCCTCTTCTTCTATGTTGTTTAAATAATTTAAGGTTGTAACAATATTCCATCTATCCATTTGACCTTGATTTATTTGTTGCGTGCCGGGATAAAGACCTGAAGTATCACCTAGTCCAACAGTATTAGCTGTAGCAAACAACCGAAAAAATCTGTTTGGATTAATTATTCTGGATTGATCAAGTAAAGTTAATTTACTGTCTGACTCTAAAATTCGTTGGATAACAAACATCACATCAGGACGTCCTGCATCATATTCGTCAAAAACCAATGCCACCGGATTTTGGTAAGCCCAAGGTAGCATACCTTCTTGAAATTCAGTTATTTGTTTTCCATCCCTAATAACGATTGAATCTTTTCCAATAAGATCAATTCGGCTAATATGACTATCAAGATTAATACGTACACATGACCAATTTAATCTTGCTGCGACTTGTTCTATGTGAGTTGATTTTCCGGTACCATGATATCCTTGTATGATAACTCTTCTGTTATCTGCAAAGCCTGCCAATATAGCTCGTGTTGTTTCTGGATCAAATTTATAATCTTTATCAATTATAGGAACATGATCATTTTTTGACTTGAATCCACACACCTTAAAAGGACATTCTATTCCAAATATTTCTTTTGTATTTATTTCCTGATCAGGAACTATACTTAAATCAATATTTTTTTTCGTATCATTCATTTCTTAAAAATTTTTTTAATAAGGTTTTATATGCTTCTGTAATTTCTTTGAATTTTCTTTCTGCGTTTTTATTATCATCATTTACATCAGGGTGAAAAATTTTCACTAGTTTTTTATATCTTTTTTTAATTTCATCAACTGAAATAGGCATTTTTAGTTCTAATATATTTAGGCTTTTGTGCTCCTCATTTGTTATATTTTCATCTACTAATTTATTTCTTAAGAAATCATGGATTTCTTTTTCTTTTTCAAAAAGACTGTAATCATACATTAAGAATTCCTTTAATTGATCCATTACTTTGGCTGGATTCCCCTTTAATGGCCATGAAGGCCTATCCCAGACTGTGTCTTTGCGAATAGATAATTCTATTTGATCCACACTGAGGCCTTTATAAAAATCCCATGATTTATTGTATTTAGTGACATGCTTTAAACAAAAAAAATAATAATTGTTCAAATTAGACCTTGATTTTGGCGCTCTATAATCCCCTTTGTCTTCACAAGCTTCTTTATCACATAAACGTATTTGGTGGTTTTCCCATGAAAGGTTATTTTTTGCTATATCATATTTAAATCTAGTCATTTATTTTGTATATACCATAAAATATGAATCGAAAAAAAAGAATTGAATCTTTACTTTTAAAAAATTTTATTAATTGGAAATTTACAGTTATTGATAATTCTGCTCAACATAGTGGGCACAATAATTTTGATGGTACCCAAGAAACCCATTTTTGTATAATTATAAAAAAGCCTTTTAGTTCTAAAGATAATAGAATATCAATTCATAGAAAAATATATAAGTTACTAAAAGATGATTTCCAGAATGGGTTGCATGCCTTAGAAATAAAAATTGCTAATTAATTTGAGAAATTTCTACTCGTAATATTTGTTTTCGTGAGTGCGAGATAACTTTATAATTGAAATATTTATCATTTATTATTTCACCATATAAAGGTATTTTCTTGGCCAAATCCATGATATATCCCCCGATAGTTGAAGACTCAATGTTCGGCAACTCAAGATTAAATTTCTTATATAGATCCTTTACATTTTGATTACCTTCAGCAATTATTTTATTCTGACTATTTAGTTTAAATTGTTGCTGGGGCGTGTCTATTTCGTCAACAATTTCACCAACAATTTCTTCTATGATATCTTCCAGAGAAATTACGCCCAATAATTCCCCATATTCATCAACAACGAAAGACAAATGCTCTCTTTGTTTTTTGAATTCAACTAATTGATCCAATAAATTTGTGGATTCAGGAATAAACCAAGGCTTGCTAAGCTTATCTAGAATAATTTTTCTGTCATTTTGATAGTTATTTATATTAATATCTAGAGATCTAATATTAAGAAGTCCTATAATATTTTCAGGATTATTTTTCCAAAATGGTATGCGCGTAAATTTTGAAAGATTAATTTTTTTTATTATTTCATCTAACCCTAAATTAATATCAATAGAGTAAATATTTTTTCTATGGGTAAAAACCTCTTCTACTATTGTATCATTTAATTTTAAAATACTTTGAAGCATCTCTTTCTCATGTTCAGAATCTGGGTTAGAGGTTTGATACAAATCAATAACCCCTTGTAATTCCTCCTCTGATTGTTCATCAGAGTCTGTTAAATCCTTTTGATCTTTATTTCTAATAATCAAGTTTACAATTTTGTTAATTAAAAAAACGAAAGGTAGTAATATTTTGTTTAGATAATAAATTGTAGGGGCAATTATTAGCGCGGTTCTTGTGGGTTTGTTTATGGAATATGTCTTAGGCAATACTTCTGCAAAAATAACTAAAAGAAATGTCATCAAAAGAGTTGCATAAAATATTCCAGTTAGCCCAAATAGGTCGTAAAAAAAAGCAGTTGCCAATGATGAGGCTAAAATATTAACAAGATTATTTGAGAGAAGGAGAGATGAGATAATGCTATCTTTGTCATCGATAATCATTTTGACATATTTGGCTTTCTGATTACCTTTTTTAATTTTTGAAATTATTCTTGCTTCGGAGGTAGCGGTTATTGCTGTTTCAGAACCCGATAAAAATCCTGAAACTAAGATTAATAAAATAATTACTATAAGTAATAATAAATTTAGAAATGTCATTTGAGTTTTAATTTAATAATTTTTTAATTCTTTCTTTATCTAATCCGCGTTCAAAATATGCTTGACCAATTTTTTTAAGTAGAACTAGATTAATTTTTTCTTCTGTATTTTTCTTATCAGATTGCATTAGCTTATAAATTTTATTTGAATTAATTCTTTTATCATGATGAGGTAAGCCAATTATTTTTAGATGACCAACTATCTTATTGTATTCAAATTCTGTTATGTTTTTTATCTTGTAAGAAATCTTTGCCGCAAAAGCCATTCCAATAGAAATTGCTTCACCATGTGTGAGCGTTGTATTGTAATTATTCATTGTTTCTAAGGCATGCCCAAAAGTATGCCCAAAATTTAACATTGCTCTTGAAGAAGGATTTATTAGGGTTTCTTTTTCATCAAGATGAACAAATTTAGCCTTGATTCTAATACTTTTGACAATAGCTTTCGTGATATATTTTTTATCAAGATCAAGTATGTTGCGGTGGCATTTAATTAGCCATTTATAAAAAGCTTTATCATTTATTAGAGAGTGCTTTAAGATTTCTGCATAACCGGATTTTAATTCTCTTTTAGATAAAGAATATAATACTTTTGGATCAATAATTACTTTATCAGGTTGAAAGAAGGTGCCTATTAGGTTTTTTCCATTTGGGGTGTTGATGCCATTTTTACCCCCAATAGAACTGTCTACTTGAGACAATAATGTAGTGGGGACTAATACAAATCTTATTCCTCGCAAAATAGTACTAGCAACAAAACTGGATAAGTCACCAACTGTTCCACCACCAATAGCTATTAAGGTTGAGGACCGATCAATTTTTAATTTTAAAAGGAGTGAAATTATTTTCCAATAATAATTGATTGATTTAATTTTTTCAGAGCCATTAATTTTTATTATATTAATGTTTTTATTTATTTCTAATTTCTTCAAAATATATTTAACTTTTTTATCAATTATTATGAAAATCTTTTTTTTAGACTTTTTTTCAATTTTAATGAATGGGATAATTGAATTCTCTTCAACTACGATAGAGTAGTTTTTGTTTTGAGTTTTAATTTGAATTATATTTTTCATAAAATTCTATATACTTTTTTCTAAATTCAGCAAGTGCATCAGTTATGGTAAGATGATTCTTTAAAGTTATATCTGCTAATAAATAAAATTTCCGCCTAATAGCATCTAATTCTTTAATTTTTTCTTCTATATTTGTATCATTTATTAAAGGTCTGCGCTTGGATTTTATTAGTCTTTTTGAAAGAATAGCAAAATCTACATCTAAGAATACAGTTAAAAAATTACCTTTTAAAGCCTTTCTTATTTTTGGGCTTAATATAGATCCGCCTCCCAATGATAAAACTAATTTTTTTTGATAAATTGTTTCTAAAATCACATTTTCTTCAATTAATCTAAAATAAGACTCACCCTTAGTTTGAAAAATTTCATTAATTGTTTTATTTGATTTTTTTTCTATTAATTTATCGCTGTCAACATGATTAAAATTGAGTTGTTTTGATATTAATTTTCCTAATACAGATTTGCCTGAGCCCATATGGCCCATTAAAGCTATATTTTTTTTTTGCTTATCCATGATATTTTTCGCTAATTTGTCAAGTTTCATATTTGTGACAATATTCTAACTGATTAAAAAAAACTTAAAAATTATTGAATAAACTATATTAAGCTATTTTATCATTTATTGCATAACCTTATATGAAAAAAATCTATTTAATATTATTTACTATAGTAATTGTAATTTTTCTTTTAATTGGACTATATTTTGTTAAGATACCTTCGCCTTCCAAATTAATATTTGAAAAGTATAAATTGATTATAAAATGAAAATTTGGCTATTTATAATTATTTGCTTTTTATTTAGCAATAGTGTTTTTACAAGTGAAATTACAATCATTAAACTTCACAATCAGTCAATTGATCAAGCTCTTTTAAATAATTTAGAAGAATCACAAGAAGATTCTGAATTAAATGAAGTAAATATTTTGGACAATAATATCGATCAGGAAAGTGATGGCAATGTAGAAGAAAACTATGATGATGCTAATGTAGAAGAAAGTGATCTTGATACTAATGTAGAAGAAAATGATAATGAAGCTAAAATAACTATTTCTGATGAAAACTTGTCAACTGTAAATGAAGTTATTTTACTTCCTGATCTTTGGAAAAAAACAAATGAAGAAGATTTAAATTTTTTATTGGATAATATAACTGATATTAATTCTCCTACTTTAAGATATGAATTATTATCACTGTTAAATATTGATAATCTTCCTCCAAAAAATTTGGATAAAGTTGATTTTGAAAATCTAGTTATTCGTAGTCTTCTAAAATTTGGTGATAGAGATAAAGCTTATAAAATCTTTAATACATTCTCAGACCCAGAAAGTACTAAATACAATCTTTTTTATAAGAAATTTGAGCTTAATTATTTATTATCAACTTATAATCTTAGTGAGGCATGTGATTTTCGAAATAATTTTAAAAACACAGATTTAACAAGTAATAATAATTATTTTCTTAAAATTGATATTTTTTGTCTTATTCTTGAAGAAAACTTTAATGAAGCTAACTTGTTAAACGCACTATTACAAGAAACTGGAAATATAAATGATGACTACTTTCAATATCTTTATGATAAACTTAATCAACCTAATTTAGAGGATTCAGATCCCAATAGTTTTGAAATTAATGAAAAGGAAATTTTTTTATATAGTGCAATGCATAGAGTAGGGAATATAGCTTTAAGTCAAAAGCTTCTTCAATTAGATCCAATTAATTTATCAATGCCAATTATTTTAAGTAGCTCAACTGATATTGAATTGCGCTTAAAAGCTGCTCATGCTGCATACAACAATGGCATTCTTAAAATTGATAGTTTGGCAGCTTTATACCAAATCGTTGATTTTAGCTCTGAAGAATTAAACGATCCATCAAGTGTTGTATCAATAACTAATGGTAATATTGAGATGGGGATGGCTTATTATTATCAATTGAGTAATATTCAACTGTTGCCAGTTAATAGATTAGAAGCAATTTTGAGTTTCTGGAAATTTGCAGAAAAAAATAATTTAGAGTTAATAGCATATTCATTATCACAAAAGGGTCTTGATACAATTGAACCTTCTAATGAATTATCTAAATACGGAGCTGAAGTTGTTAAAGCGTATGTGCGTAGTGGCAATATCGATAAGGCTGAAAAATGGTTATTATTTTCGGAAAATTATTCTGAAGATTTAACAAATTTACACAAACTACAATCAGCAGTATTATTATTAAATTTATTTAAAGTTGATGAATCATCACAATTTATTGATATTTTGTTAAAAAATTTACAAAACATGGAAAAGATTTCTATCAATAATAATGATCAAACCAATGCTCTTAAAAATGAAATACTATTTGTGGTATTTTCTCTTTTGAATAATAGAGATCAAAATCCTTTTAATTTGAATAGAAAAGTTGATGAACCAAGGTTCATACCTTCTGCATATATAATGAATAATATAAGAGATTGTATTAAAAATAATAATCATGCGGAATTATTATTATCAATTCTTGTATCTCTTGACGGTAAAAATTGGGCTGAACTTCATCCTGAACATTTACGTTTGATTATAATTGCACTTGAAGAGTATAAAGATGGCTTTCTTTTAAATGATATTATCATGGAAATTTTAGAACAAAATAAAATTATTTAATGATTAAATATTTTGATTTCGAAAAAGCTGTTGAACAGATAGACAACAAGATCAAAGAGTTACAAGATAGTGATGATGCCGAGAATAGTAAGACAATTGATAAATTAAATATAGAAAAAAAAAATATTATTACAAAAATTTATTCCAATTTAAATTCATGGCAAAAAGTTCAAATTGCCAGACATCCTGATAGACCACATACCACAGATTATATTAACAATATTTTCTCTAATTTTATTCCTTTGTCTGGAGACAAAAAATTTGGTGAAGATCCTGCTATTGTTTGTGGAATGGGAAAAATATTAGATCAATCTGTTTTAATAATAGGTAATGAAAAAGGAAGTTCAATGGAAACTCGTATCAGACATAATTTTGGAATGGCAAAACCTGAAGGCTATCGAAAGGCTCAACGCATTATGTATTTGGCAGAGAAGCTTAATCTTCCCATAGTTACTTTTGTTGATACGGCTGGAGCTTTTCCAGGCAAAGAAGCTGAAGAACGAGGACAGTCAGAGTCTATTGCTTCTTCAATTGCTACATGTTTAAAAGTGAAAACACCTATAATAACTGTAATTATTGGTGAAGGAGGGTCAGGGGGAGCTATTGCAATAGCAACTGCAGATAAAATTCTTATGTTGGAAAATTCAATATATTCAGTAATTTCACCGGAAGGATGTTCTTCTATATTATGGCGCAGTCCTGATTTTGTTCGACAAGCAGCAGAAGCATTAAAATTAACAGCTGATGACTGCTTAGGTTTAGGTATTGTTGATGAGATAATTCCAGAAGTAGCTGGAGGGGCACATAGATTTGCTAATCAACAAATTGAAATCGTTAAGAAAATTATTTTAAAAAAATTAAACGCATTAAAAGGTATTTCTCTTGATAATTTGGTTTTAAAACGTAATGAAAAATTTTTGAATATTACTTCAAATAATTAATTACCATGACAAGTTTTGTATTTCTTACCTGAGCCACAAGGGCATGGCTCATTGCGACCTATTTTTTTTGTAACAATATTTTTAGGATCAATTTTTTTTACAACAGTTCTATCTTCATTGGATGCTATTAATTCCAAGTTGAAAAGTGTTTTAAGAACTTTTTCATCCTGCTCAGATAGCATTTGATTAAAATAATCAAAAGATTCTTTTTTATACTCATAAAAAGGATCCTTACCTCCCATAGCCCTCAAATTAACACTACTTCTTAAAGTATCCATTGCCGCTAAGTGTTCCCTCCAATTCTTATCTATATGAAACAACATTACTCTTTTTTCTGCAAAAGCGAGCAATTCTTTAGAATATTTATTTCTTTTTTCTTCATATTTTTGATTTACTTGATCTAAAATTCTTTTTTTAATTTCTTCTTCATCTACTTCATCTTCATTAAACCAATTTTCAATTGGTAAATTAATAAAAAAAGTATCTTTGACTTTCTTTTGTAGAAGAGGAGCATTCCACTCATGGCTATATTTTTTTGGGGGTATGCATTCCAGAATGATATCACTAACAAAATCAATAATTATATCTTGAACAATATCCGATTGATCATTGGTGGCTAAAATTTCTTTTCTGTTTTTGTAGATAATTTTTCTTTGATCATTAAGAATATCATCAAATTTCAAAATTTGTTTTCTGATATCATAATTATGAGATTCAACTTTTTGTTGCGCCCTCTCTAAAGATTTGGTTATTAGAGAATGAGTAATGACTTCACCCTCTTTAACGCCTAGCTTAGACAAAACATTTTCAAGAGTTTTAGATCCAAAAATCCTCATCAAATCATCTTCTAATGATAGAAAAAATACACTTTCACCAATATCTCCCTGCCTTCCTGATCGTCCTCGCAATTGGTTATCAATGCGACGGCTTTCATGTCTTTCAGTGCCTATAACCAATAGACCTCCAGCTTTAATTGATATTTCTTTATTTTTTGCACTCAGATCATCATCGCCGCCTAACTTAATATCTGTTCCCCTTCCAGCCATGTTGGTAGAGATAGTGACATTACCAGGCATTCCTGCTTGTAGGATTGTTTCCGCTTCCTGATCATGGACTTTTGCATTAAGCACATTGTGTTTGATATTATTTTTTAATAGCAGTTTGGATAAAATTTCAGAATTATCTACAGAGGTAGTGCCGATTAATATGGGTTGTTTAATTTGGTGACGTTCAAGAACTAATTGCAGGACAGCATCATATTTTTCTTTTTTTGTCATATAAATTTGATCTTCTCGATCATTGCGATTGACAGGAAGATTGGGAGGGATTTCTACAACTTGCAAATTATAAATACCTTCAAATTCTGCAGCTTCCGTGTTTGCCGTACCCGTCATTCCACTTAATTTTTTATATGTGCGAAAAAAATTTTGATAAGTTACTGAGGCTATCGTTTGATTTTCTCTTTGAATCACCAAACCTTCTTTTGCCTCAATGGCCTGATGTAAACCATCACCATATCTGCGGCCTTCCATTGGCCTTCCTGATAAATCATCGATAATAACAACAGATTTATCTTTAATAATATAATCTTTATCCCTTATAAATAAATGGTGAGCTCTTAATCCCTGAATAATATTATGGTTCAGTCCCATATTATCAAGATCTTGTAATGTGCCGCCTTTTATCAAATGATTTTTCAGCAATAATCTTTCAGTAACCTCCATTCCGTTACTAGATAGAAGAACTGATTTACTTTCTTCATTAATTTCAAAATCTTCATCTTTAAGAAATTTAACGATGGAGTTGATTTTGGGATATATATCAACGGAATTGTCAGATTGGCCAGAGATTACTAAAGGAGTGCGGGCTTCATCTATTAAAATACTATCAACCTCATCAACAATTGCAAATCCTTCTTTTTTAAAGCATAGAGATTCATAGCTATTTTTTAGATTATCACGCAAATAATCAAATCCAATTTCATTATTTGTTGCGTAAATAATATCGCAATTATATTGTTTTACTTTATCTACTTCTTCCGTTTTTGATGTTACACAACCCACTGTTAAACCTAAAAATTTATATATTTCACCCATCCAATGGGAGTCTCTGTCTGCAAGATAATCATTAACCGTAACAATATGCACTGGATCTCCAGATAATGAATTTAGATAGGCAGCAAGTGTAGCCACAAGTGTTTTGCCCTCACCTGTTTTCATTTCAGCAATCATTCCTTGATGCAAAATTATTCCACCAATTAATTGCACATCAAAATGTCTTAAGCTAAGTGTTCTCTTGGAAGCCTCTCTAACGACCGCAAATACTTCAATTAAAAGATCATCAAGAGCCGATCCTTCTTTAATAAGATTTTTAAAATATTCAGTTTTGTCCTGTAACTCTTGATTTGATAAATTAATTAATTTTTCTTCAAAACTGTTTATGGACTCTATTGTTTTAGAATAAGTTTTAATCTGTCTTTTGCTAGCAGATCCAAATAGTTTGTTTACAAAATTTAACATTTTTATGATATGGGGCTGTTATCACATGGTCAAAAATAGATCTACCAAGGATTTAAGCCTTTCAAGTAATGAAAGATTATATCATACCAAAAAAAATTTCTCTATTTTCAAATTTCCAATAATTAAAAATTTAACCTCGACTCATGTTAAATTTTATACATTTCACACAGGTTTTAAAAAAAAACGAGAGGATTTATTAATTGTAGTTTTTGATAGCTCAGTTCCAGTTGCGGCTGCATATTCAAAGACATCTACTCCTTCAGCACCTCTTATCTGGGATAAAAAAAACAACAAAGGTTTTTGTAAAATTTTGATTGTTAATTCAGGTAATGCAAATGCCCATACAGGAATGAGAGGCATTAAAGTTATTGATAACTATGTAAAGAGGGCAGCAATAAAATTTAATTGTTCTATTGAACAAATATTAGTTTCTTCAACAGGTGTAATTGGTGAGCAATTAGATGCAATAAAAATCATCAATAAATTCCCCCTCGTAAAAGATTCCAATAACAAAGACTTACTGTCGGCTGCAAAGGCAATTATGACTACAGATACCTTTCCAAAAACAATAATGAAAAAAATTAGAATTGGCTCAAAAAATATCCGTATTTTTGGTTTTGCCAAGGGGTCAGGAATGATCGCTCCTAATATGGGTACATTGTTAGCGTACATTTTTATTGAAGCAAATTTTTCAAAAAATGTTTTAAAAAATTTATTACATTCACATCTTGAGACTAGTTTTAATTCGATTAGTGTTGATGGAGATACTTCAACAAGTGATACAATAATGTTATTTTCTACAGTTAATCCTAAAGATAAGAAAGTAGTCAAGGAAACTGATATAAAAAAAATCTCTAAAACTTTGAAAGAAGTAATGTTTCAGCTGGCTCTCCAAGTGGTGTCTGATGGTGAAGGGATATCAAAATTAATGGAAATTAATGTATCAAGAGCTAAAAATTATCAGCAGGCATCCTCCGTTGCTTTTTCTATAGCTAATTCGCAATTGGTCAAAACGGCAATAGCGGGACAAGATGCCAATTGGGGACGTATAATTATGGCTGTTGGAAAGGCAGATTCTAAAGTTAATCAAAATAAGATAAAATTAAAATTTGGAAAATTACTTGTTGCTTGCAATGGTCAGATGTTCAATAAAATTAATATTAAAAAATTAGACATTTATATGAAAAACAAAATTATTAAAATTAATTTGGATCTGGGTATCGGGGATTTCAAGAGAACGGTGTATGCTTCAGATTTAACGCATGAATTTGTCAGAATAAACGCCGATTATCGTTCATAAATTTTTTACACTTTTTGGTAAATTTGTTCCTACCTTGCCAAGGTTGAAGTCGAGGGTTAGAATCCCTTCCCCTCTCCAAATTCCAAATATCCTCTTATTTATTTTTTAACTTAGATACCTTACAATCTCGCAAAAGTTTTGTTAAATTGTTATTCTTACCATCCTGAGATGTATATGACCTCTATCTGGGCAATGAGTTTTTTATTAATTGAGTATTGTTTACAGTACATATTTTCTACTTTTTTAAAGTAATTTTTTTTTCAAATGTTAATTTTCTATCACAATAAATATTAGAGTTTTCCATATATCGCAAATCTTTAAGAAGGTCATAAAAATTATTGTAGTAAAATTTAAGTGTATCCCTTTCAATCACAGGATTTTGGAAATTATTTTTTTTTAAAAGATAATTTATTTTTTCAATCGAATATAATTCCATAAATCTTCGGTACACTCCTTCATACATTTCTATATCTGCTTCAATCATGGAACTTTTTTGTTCAGGAAGGGTGTTGATACCTGGAAGAGTGGCAATAAAAAAACCATTGTTATTAAGAGAATAATTAATATTTTTAAGTAAAAGATCGAAGCTCTTAGAAAGATGAAGGTAATAATTACAAATAATTAAATCAAAAATTTCTTCCTTGAAAGCCCATTCATCGTGATCAAAGCAAATTTTGGAATGATTAGATAAAATTTTATTTAGAATGCTTAGTGAAATATCGGAAAAATGAAAGTTTACATGAGGATACTTAAAACAGATATACTCTTCTATTTTTTACTATGAAATCCTATTTCTAAGCAGTTGTTTATTGACAAATTTATGACGTCAATTGATAAATTAATTCGACTACAAATTTCATTATATATAAATTTATCTTTATCTTTATTTATCTTATTACGTTGAAGAATATGGTATTGCTTATTGATTAATTGATCATGTTTAATATTAAGTGTAATATCTTATTATGGAGCATTTAATTGTAGAAATTGATAGCATAATATCTAATTGCAACAAAAAAATTAATGATAAAATTATTGGTGTAAATTACTTAGAAAAATTGAAATTTTTTCTAATTGACTCTTTAAAAGAAAATGATTTTGCTTCTTTTGATAATATTTCTAACGTAACTCATACAGAACTTAATAAAACATATGGTGAGAATAATTTAGTTATTACTATCCAACAGTACCAAGAATCTCTCTCAAAGATGAAAAATGAATGCATAAATGACTTATTGAACGTTGTTTTGCAAGGTTTTATATCTCTTGATATTTATCAGAATCATAAAGAAAATGATTTGCATTCATTAAGCTTATTTCCAAAAACAGGCATAGTTTTAAGCAAAAATACATTTATTAGTGAAAAAATAATAAAAGATAGCCTAATTTTAAAGATTGTAAATATTAGAGATACTTCTAATATTAATATTGAAATTTAAAAGTTTGATATAATATTATATTACGTGATAGTTTTTAATTTAATTTGTTCAACGTGTGAAATTGAGTTTGAAGGATGGTTTGGTAGTTCTTCTGATTTTCAAGAACAAAAAAGAAAAAAATTAATCAATTGTCCAAGCTGTAACAGTTTATCCGTTACAAAATCTTTAATGACCCCTAATTTATCTTCTAAAAGTAATATTAAAAAAACACCTAGATTAAAAAAAGCTATGGTAAATGATATCAAGAAATATAAAAAAATTATTGAGAAAAATTTTGATTATGTTGGTGATAATTTTACTGAAGAGGCAAAAAAAATGAAGTATGGTGAAATAGATGAAAGACCTATTTATGGTGAAGCAACATTAGAGCAAACGAAGGAACTTTTTGATGAGGATATAGGAGTAGTACCTTTGCCATGGTCTTCAACAAAAAAAATTAACTAACTTAATTTAGCAGTAGAAAAATAATTAATTGGATAAATATTTTTATTTAATTTCCATTGTTTTGATAAAGGATTATAGTTTATTCCTGTTGTATCCAGTACATTAAAATTATTTTTACATAATATCTCTGATAATTCATTAGGTGTAATGAATTTATCGTAATCATGTGTATTTTTTGGAACCCATTTCAATATATTTTCTGCTAAAAAAATAGCAAAAATTTTTGAAAGTGACGTTTTATTTATGGTAGAAATAATAAGCAATCCTTCAGGCTTTAATATATTCTTTATTATTGGAATCGTAGACTTCCAATTATCCAGATGCTCTAATATTTCTAGTAAAAGTATTATGTCAAATTTTTTTTTAATTTTAAGTGAATCAAGATCATCATGAATGTAGTTAATTTTTAATTTTGATATTATTGCATGATTTTTAGCTACTTCGATATTTTGTTGCACAAAGTCGATACCAGTTACTTTAGCTTTTAGTCTAGCAAGAGGCTCGCAAGTAAGGCCACCGCCACAACCCAAATCTAGTATTTTAAGATCCTTAATTTTTTTTTGATTAATCATTTTTAGTATATATTTTATTCTTAAAGGTGTGATTTCATGTAATATTTTGAACTTACCATTGGGGACCCACCATTCTTTTGCAATTTTGGAAAAATGATTAAATTCTCTGTTTTTTGAAGAATTATTTCTCATAAAACTTGTTACTTTAACGTAAAAATAATAAGAGCCTCTCAAATAATTGAAAGTGATATTAAGTCAATGAAGATAGTAGTGATGAAGTTTGGAGGTACGTCCGTTGCTAATTTATCAAAGATTAGGGATGTTGCAAAAATAGTTGAAGAAAACTCTCAAAAAAATAAAATTGTTGTAGTTTTATCGGCTATGTCTGGTGTTACTAATCAATTACAATCATATGTTGAAGAAGTGAGTTCCGAACCTTCGCGGGAAACAGATTTGGTTATTACTTCAGGAGAACAAGTAACAGTTGGTCTTTTATCAATGATATTAAATAGGGAAGGAGTTAAAAGCCTTCCTTTACTGGGATGGCAAGTTCCTATTATTACAGATGAGAATCATGAAAAGGGCAGAATATTGAATATTAATAATGAGACTATTTACCATCATTTTAAAAGTAATGATGTTATTGTTTTAACTGGATTTCAGGGGATTAGCGTTAATGGAGTTATTACCTCCCTTGGAAGAGGTGGCTCAGATACAACCGCAGTGGCAATAGCATCTTCATTAAAAGCTGTACGCTGTGATATATATACTGATGTAGAAGGAGTTTATACTGCTGATCCAAATGTTGAAAAAAATGCAAAGAAAATTAACAAAGTATCTTACGAAGAAATGTTAGAAATGTCATCAATGGGAGCAAAGGTTTTGCAAACACGGTCGGTTGAATTAGCAATGAAAAATAATTTAACTTTGCAAGTATTGTCTTCTCTTACTAATACTGAAGGTACTTATATTGTTAATGAAAATAAATTAATTGAGAAAGAGATTGTTAGCGGTGTTTCATATAGCAAGAATGAGTCTAAGATAACTATTTCAGGTATACCCGATAAACCAGGAATATCAGCCAAAATATTTGGTTTAATGGCAAGCAATAATATTAATGTTGATATGATCGTACAAAATATATCTCAAGATGGAGTTAGTGCTAATATGACTTTTACTGTTCTTACTAAAGATATCGAATTAGCCAAAAAAACTTTAGAGAGGAATAATAATGAATTGAATTACACTAATCTTTCTACTGACTCAAATATTGCAAAAATTTCAGTAATTGGAATGGGAATGATGTCACAATCAGGTGTGGCTGAAAAAATGTTTAAAACTTTGGCAGATAAACAAATAAATATTCTTGCAATTTCTACTTCTGAAATCAAAATAAGTGTTTTAATTGATAAAAAGTACACTGATCTTGCTGTTAAAACTCTACATAGTGTATACAAATTAGACAATAAGTAATAAATAGAACGTATTAATTAATTATTAAATAACTAAATTATGGAAACTGTAGGAGAATCTTTTAAGAGAGCCAGAAAAAGTCAAAAAATTGATCTAAATACAGTCTCACAAGATTTGAAAATTTCCGAAAGTCTTTTGGGAGATATAGAGAATAATCAATTTCCAAGTTACATTAATGTTACTTTCCTTATTGGGCACATTCGTTCATACGCCAAGTATCTAAATTTGGATGAAAAATTATTGATAGAAAATTTTAAAATTCAAATCTCATTTGATGATAATAATCTAAATAATGAAATGCGCAAACCAAATACACCGGTTATTCAATTTTCTTTTTTTAAAGCTTTATCATTTGTTTCAATTATTGCTATTTCTTTAAGTTTTTATTTTTTATTTATTCCATCTAATGATTTACAACCAGAGTATGCTATGACTCCTAATATTCCTGAAAACCTTGAATCTACTCTGGAGGAAATTGAAATGAAACTTTCTTTGGAAAAAAAATTGATTGTTGATACATTGGATAATACAAGTCAAATAATTGCGGATTCATCTCAAATTATTGAAGATAAAGATACTTTGATTTCTTCAACGAGTGCAATTGCATCTTTGCCAATTTCAAATGATAAAAATTTAGCTGATAAAATAGTTACACTCAAATTTTTAAATCCTACATGGGTTCAATTAAGGGATTCAAAAAATAATGTTATTATTAGTAAATTGATGAGTAAAAAGGATGAATTTTCCTTTAAAATATCAGAGAATTTAAATTTAACTACAGGTAATGCTGGCAATATTATAATTTTAGTTGATGGAGTTGTGAAAGGTAAGGTTGGAAAAATTGGAGAGGTAATAGATTCTTTAATTATTGATAATCGTTTTTACAATTAGTTTTTTTATGTGGCGTTCATATCAGCAAATTGATAGGCGTAAATCACGATCTATAAATGTAGGCAATGTTAAAGTTGGAGGAAAAGCTCCTATATCCGTTCAAACTATGACCAATACCCTTACTTCAGATGTAAACGCTACTGTTGCTCAAATTAAAAGAGTAGTTAAAACTGGGGCAGATATAGTTAGAGTATCGGTTCCAGATCAAGATTCATCGTATGCTTTAAAAGATATATGTAAAAAAAGCACTGTACCAATTATTGCAGATATTCATTTTCATTATAAGAGAGCAATTGAGTCTGCTGTTAATGGTGCAGCTTGCTTAAGAATTAATCCTGGAAATATTGGCTCTAAAGAAAAAGTTAATGAAGTTATAAAGGCAGCAAAAGATTATAATTGTTCAATACGAATTGGTGTAAATGGAGGAAGTTTAGAAAAAAAAATTCTCGAAAAATACTCTGAACCTAATCCTCAGGCGTTGGTGGAAAGTGCCCTGAATAATATAAAAATACTAGAAGATAATGATTTTTTTAATTTTAAAATAAGTGTTAAGGCCTCAGATATTTTTTTAACAATTAAGGCTTATGAAAAATTAGCATCTATTTGTGATTATCCTTTGCATTTAGGCATTACCGAAGCTGGCAGTAAAAGAGCGGGTTCAATTAAATCTTCCATTGGTTTAGGGCAATTATTACTAAACGGTATTGGTGATACTATTAGGGTATCCTTATCGGATGAACCAGAAGAAGAAGTAAAAGTTGGTTACGAAATTCTTAAAAGTTTAGGTTTGCGTAACAGAGGCGTAACAATTATTTCTTGCCCATCATGTGCGCGACAACAATTTCCAGTTATAGAAACAGTAAAAAAATTAGAAAAATCTCTTGAAGATATTACTACACCTATTACAGTTTCTATTATCGGTTGTGTTGTTAATGGACCAGGAGAGGCTAAGATGACGCAAATCGGCATTACAGGAGGTGGAAATGACACTCACATGGTTTATATCAATGGCGAAAAAAATCATCGAATAAAGAATGAAGATCTGCCAACATATCTTGAAAAGATAATTAGAAATCAGGCTTCAGAACAGTCGAATAGCAACACATGAAGATTCAATCAGTAAGAGGAACGCACGACCTTTATGCCCAACAGCTAGAAAAATTCAAATTTATTATAGAAATTGTTAATACATACGCACATATATATGATTTTAATGAAATCATAACACCTATCTTTGAGCTTACTGAGCTTTTTCTAAAACCTTTGGGTGAGCATAGTGATGTAGTATTAAAAGAAATGTATACATTTGATGATCGTAACAATTCATCTTTAACCTTAAGACCTGAATATACAACGCCCATAATTAGGGCAGCTATTTCAAATAATCTTTTAGAAAGGTTGCCAACCAAACTATATGGAATTGGACCAATGTTTAGACGAGAAAGACCTCAAAAAGGTAGATTTAGGCAATTTAATCAAATAAATTTTGAAATATTGGGAACGAATGACATGGCAGCCGATGTAGAATTAATTTTATTAGCAGATGATATTTTGAAAAAAATTTTTCTTAATAAAAAAATTAAATTAGTAATTAATTCATTAGGAGATAAGGATACTTTAAAAAAATTTAAGCATTATTTAAGTGTTTACTTTAAAAAAAATAAATCTAAATTATCTATAGATTCTCTGAATAGAATTGAATCAAATCCTCTAAGAATACTAGATTCTAAAAATAAAAATGATAATGATGTTAGTCAAGAAGCTCCTAAAATATCGGATTTTTACTCAGAAGAGGCCAAAAATAAATTTGAGGATATAAAAAATTTATTAACAAATCGTTCAGTAGAATTTGAGGTAAACCATAGTCTTGTTAGAGGGCTTGATTACTATTGTCATACTGTATTTGAATTTAAATCAAATGAATTAGGGTCACAAGATACGCTCATCGGAGGTGGACGTTATGACGGATTAACTAAAACCTTGGGAGGCCCAGATATACCGGGAGTTGGTTGGGCTGGAGGTGTTGAGAGAATTATGATGTTAATTGAAAAAGATATTAAAGTTCAGCAAAAAATTCATCTGGTTGTGATGAAGGAAGATTTTAGATCTTATGGTTTAGATATATTAAATAAATTGAGAAAAAATAATATCCCTGTTTTTTTTGATTATAAATATAATTTAAAAAAATCTTTATCCTTTGCTAATAATGTGAATGCCAGATATGCAATTATTATTGGTGAAGAAGAAGTTAAAAAACATTCTTATACAATAAAAGATTTAAAAAAAAATACACAAAAAACTATTTTACTTGACCCATTAATTTCATTGTTAAAATTATGAAGGATTTTAATTTCCAGCTTGATGCTATTTTAAAGAAATATAAAGAAATAGAAAAACAATTGTCTAACCAAGCTGTTTTGGAAAGAAATAAACTTATTGAATTGAACAAGAAATACTCTGAATTAACATCAATAGTTGAGGTAATAAATAGGTTTAATGGCTATAAACAAGATTTATTAAATTTAAATGAACTACTTAAGGATGCTGATTCATCAATTAGAGAAATGGCAGAAGCAGAGATCAAGGAGAAAAACGACCAACTAAAGTTAATAGAGGTCGAATTACTTAAATCTTTAATTCCAAAAGATGTTAATGATGAAAAAAATTCAATATTAGAAATCAGAGCTGGCACAGGTGGTGTCGAAGCATCCTTATTTGCTGCTGATTTATTCACTATGTACCAAAAATATTCGGAATTAAATTCCTGGAAATTTGATATTTTATCAATTTCAGAGACCGGCCTGAAAGGTATTAAGGAAGCCATATGCAATATCTCTGGAAGAAATGTATTCTCGAAAATGAAATTTGAGTCAGGCGTGCATCGTGTTCAACGTGTGCCAGCTACAGAAAATAGTGGAAGAGTCCATACATCTGCAGCAACAGTAGCAGTTTTACCTGAAGCAGAAGAAATTGATGTAAAAATCGAAGAGAAAGATTTGCGCATAGATGTTTTTCGTTCAAGTGGTCCAGGAGGTCAATCAGTTAACACAACGGACAGTGCCGTGAGAATTACTCATATTCCAACAGGTCTAGTTGTATCTCAGCAAGATGAGAAATCACAACATAAAAATAAAGCAAAAGCTTTAAAAATTCTAAGATCGCGTGTTTTAGATAAAGAAATTCAATTAAAAGACCAAGAGAGAGCAAAGGATAGGAAGTCACAAGTAGGTACCGGTGACAGATCTGAAAGAATTAGAACCTATAATTTTCCTCAGGGTCGCGTTTCCGATCATCGAATAAATCTTACATTGTACAATTTAAGTGAAATACTTGAAGGACAGTTAGACGAATTAATTATTCCGTTATGTGCGGAAGCAGAGTCAAAAAAATTATCAGAACTTAATAATGAATAGTTTTTTACAGGACAATCTTAACTTATTACAAAACAAAAATATTCCATGTCCAGAATTAGAACTACGAGTTTTGTTAAATAAAACTTCAGTTATAGATAAAGAAATTATATTTAGTAATTTTGAATTAAATTCCATTGACCTTAAAGCTTTTCACCAAGCAATAAAAAGAAGAGCAAATAACGAACCTATATCTAAGATATTTAATGAAAAAAAATTTTGGAAATATAGTTTTTTTGTTAATAAGAACGTGCTTGATCCCAGACCAGAGACAGAATTAGTCATAGAAAAGGTCATCAAATATTTTCCAAAAAAAGATGAAAAATTAAAAATTTTAGATATATGCACAGGTTCAGGATGCCTGGCAATTTCTCTGGCTAGAGAATACAGAAATGCAAAAATAACAGCAACTGATATTTCTTCCGATGCTTTAAAAGTAGCTCAAATAAATGCAAATAAACTGTGTAGCGATAAAGAAATTCAATTTGTTAAATGTAACTTGATAAAAAATATAGATACATATGATATTATAGTTTCAAATCCACCCTACCTATCAGATTTAGAGTATAAAAAAACAACAAAAGAAATTCAATCATATGAACCAAAAATAGCCTTAATCGGGGGAATTGATGGCTTGAAATTTTATAGAAATATTGCAAACTTTTTAACTGAAATTTTATCTTCAACCTCTATCGTATTTATAGAAATCGGTAACAATCAGGCTAAAGAGGTGATGAAAATTTTTAAGAGCAAAAAAATTAAATGTCTAGAATTAGCAAAAGATATTCAACAATTAAATCGTTTATTAATATTACAAAAAAATCAATACAAAATAAATGTTGATTAATTAATGAATTTATATACTAGTGTAGACAGATTATATAGTTGAAAACTAAATTGGTAATTTTAAAGTTTTCTGATTAATTTTAACAGTAGTATATGTACATAAAAAAAAATGCGCGAGTGACGTTTAGATCAAATAGAAGATCGAATTTTAAACGAAATAATAACTATTCTGGTAATAAGCCAAGAAATAAAGGCAATGTTATGCAGCTATATAATAAATATCTAAAACTTGCTAAAGAGTTTTCGTCTTCTGGAGATAGGATACAGTCAGAATATTATTATCAATTTACAGATCACTATTATCGATTAATGTTAGAGTTGGGCATTACTCTTGAAGACAATGAGACAACACAAGATAATAAAATTTCTAGTGATGTAAATCATGAGAATCAGATTTCTAACGAAAATAACAATGAAAAAAATGATTCCGAAGTCAATGATTTCAATGAAACATCTGATAGTGATGATGTCGATTCAATTGAGTCAATCCCTTTTATGGCTGAACCAGCTAAAAAAAAATCAACTAAAGCAAAAAAGGCATCTGCCTAATCACTCATATAGGGTAAACAGATATTTTGCATAAATAGCTTTAGTTTCATCTTTAAATCTTTCAAGTTCACTTCCCGATAATATTTTGCCAGAGGGTAATTTCATTTTCATTGGATTTATTTGTTTATTTTGAAACAAGATTTCGTAATGAAGATGAGGTCCCGTGGAACTTCCTGTACTACCAACGTAACCAATAATATCTCCCTGATTAACTCTTTTGCCTTTGGATACCCCTTTTTGGAAGCCTAATAAATGTGCGTACACTGTTTTGTATGCGTTATTGTGGCGAATACGAATATATTTTCCATACCCTCCGTTATGACTCGCATACTCAATTATACCATTACCTCCAGCATAGACAGGAGTGCCCTTGGGAGCAGCAAAATCTACCCCTTTGTGCATTTTACTGTAACCAAGAATAGGATGTTTTCTCATTCCAAAATTAGACGATAATCGAGCTCCATCAATAGGAGTTTTCAATATTGATTTTTTAACATTTTTTCCCTGTTGATTGAAATAATCAAAAAATCCATCGTCAGTTTTAAATTGGAAATATTCTAAGGTATTATTTTGGAGTTTCAGATTGATATATTGTATATCTCCATAGGTAATATTTTTTCTTTCATCATTAAACAACTCTTCGTAAGAAATAGAAAATTTTGTATTTTTTTGAATATCTCTCTGAAAATCTATATCAAAGCTATATAATCGTATTGCATCTGTTAAAATTTTTAATGGAATACCAGATTTTATCCCATCTTCATATAAAGATGAAAAAATAGTGAATTCTGATGAAATAGTTTCTTTAGTAATACTAATTTTTTCTTTCGATAAAGAAATAGAACCATTTGATACAATAATTATTAGGTCAGTTGAAAAACTAATTGGTAGGACTATTTTATTAGTATTGTTCTCTTCATCCTTATAAAAATATATTTTTTGTCCTATACCAAGATTACGTAAATTATATACTTTATTCAACTCTTCAATTATTGAATTTTTAATTCTATTATTATGAAAGAATGGATCAATGATTTTGGAAAATGTATCATTTTTTTTGACAGTGATAATTATTTTTTTTACCTTTTGTTTTTCATTTTCGTGAATATTTTGAGTTACAAATAAATTTTTTTCTTCATTTATATCTTTATTGATATGTAATTTTTCTTCATTAGACTCAGTATTATTCTTTAAATCGCTTGGTACATATAATTTTTTTTCATCTAAAGTTAAATCTTTTAAAATTTTATTACCATTAAAAATATAAAAAATACCAACAAATAAAAATATAATAGTTACGATATATTTAATAGAATTTAAAATCTTAATTGCCATAATGGATAAATTATAATTATAGGTAATTAGAATTAAGATAAACTAAAGGTCTAAGTTTTGTGTTTATTTGTCCCTCCAATATTTTACAAATAAAAATTATATGGTCACCATGACTAAAAGTTTTATTATTTTTACAATTAAGATTGGCTACAGATCCTTCTATTAAAGGAATATTATTCTTACTAAGAAAAAATTTTGTATCCCCCCACTTTGGTTTTAATTTTGAAAAGAAAATAGATAATTTTTTTTGCTTTCTCGAAAGAATATTAATTCCAAAAAATGAGGATTTTGTATAATCTTTCAAAGAAGAAGATTGTTTTTCCAGAGAGAATAATACTAAAGGAGGGTTAAGTGATACTGATGCAAATGAGTTAACAGTTTTGCCAAAATAATTATTATTATTATTTATTGTAATTATTGCCACCCCTGTGGGGAATTTGCTCATTACAGATTTAAAAAGAGAAGAATTAATTTTTTTCATTAATTATATTGTACATTTAAAAAATGATATAGTTTGTATAGATTTATTATTATATTAGAATATTTAATTTATAATTTTTTATGGGTGCGTAGCTCAGCGGTAGAGTACTGCCTCGACACGGCAGGGGTCACAGGTTCAAATCCTGTCGCACCCACCATTTATCTAAAGAAATCCTCACTCAT
>PTLB01000040.1 GCA_002938255.1 Alphaproteobacteria bacterium MarineAlpha5_Bin3
ATTTTATGTACTATTTAATGCGATTTATCGCTAATCAAGGTTAATGTAATTTTCATCCGAAAGCCATTTCATTAAATCCAAATCACTGCATTTTTTTGAACAAAATGGTATGAATGGATCTTTTGATTTTTTCTTGCAAGAAGGGCACTTAACTTTTGTTTTGTGAAGCTTAACTATCTTTTTAGAATAAAGTTTATTTATTTCCATCTAAAGGTTATTCGGCCTTTGGTTAAATCATATGGTGTCATTTCAACTGTAACTTTATCTCCTGCCAAAACACGAATTCTATTTTTTCTCATTTTGCCTGATGAATGAGCGAGTATCTCATGATCATTTTCTAATTTTACCTTGAACATTGCATTAGGCAAAAGCTCTAATACAACGCCTTGGAACTCAATCGTACCTTCTTTTGGCATTAATTCTCCATTTATTATTTCAAGTTATATAATTATTTTTTATCCATTTGTCTAATTTTAACAGATAGCTTGTGACCTTCAAAATTTTCGATGCTCGCCATCTTTGAAACATTATCTTGATTTTTGTTAAAACTTTCTAAATTCATTTCAACTACTGAACTTCGTTTCATAAAATCTAACACACCAAGACCTGAAGAAAATTTTGCTGAACCTGAAGTTGGCAAAACATGGTTTGTGCCAATTATATAATCTCCAAACACTTCAGAAGCATATTCACCCATAAATACTCCGCCAACATCGTTAACTTTCTCTAATATTTTATTTCGAGATTTATTTTGTAAATGTAAGTGTTCTGGCGCAATAAAATCAATAATATCAGCAACATTGTCAAAATTATTTACAATAATTATTAAACCATTATTATTTAAACTTTTATCAATTATTTCTTTTCTTGGAAGTTGTTCTTTTAATTTGTTGATTGACAAGATTACTTGATTGGAAAAGTTTTCATCATCAGTAATTAATATTGATTGAGCTTTTTCATCATGTTCTGACTGAGCAATCAAATCTGCAGCTACCCAATTAGGCTTATTATCTTTATCAGCTACAACAACAATTTCTGAAGGCCCCGCTATTAAATCTATACCGACCTTACCAAATACTTGTCTTTTTGCACTAGCTACATAAGCATTTCCTGGTCCAAAGATTTTATTGACTGGTTTTACACTTTCCGTGCCATAAGCTAGTGCTGCAATCGCATGCGCACCTCCAATCTGATAAACCTCTTTTATGTTTAGTTCATTTAACAATGCTAAAATATAAGGATTTAATGATCCTGACTGACTTGGAGTAACAACAACAATTCTTTCCACTCCAGCAACTTTTGCTGGTATGGCATTCATTATAAGTGATGAAGGATAAACCGCATTTCCACCTGGTACATAAAGCCCAACTGATTGAATTGGTTTCCATATTGATGAAGTCTTTGCTCCATCTTCAATGATCTCGTAATTTTGTGGTTTTTGTTTTTCATGATATTTTGTAATATTTTGAATAGCTACCTTAAAAGATTGTAATACATTTATATCAGCTTTATTTTTATAAGATTCACGGATTTTTTTTGAAATTAATACATTAGATGAATCAATTAAACTTCCATCAAATTCTTTGGTATACTTAAAAAGAGCCTCATCGCCATTTTGAATAATTTGATTAATGATTTTCTTTACCGATTCATCAATATCTTTAATGTTTTGTTGTAGTCTTTTTTGTAAAAAAAATTTAAGATCTTTAAAAAAATTCTGATTTTCAGATCTTAGAATTTTCACGATACAATCTTGCTAATTTCATTAATCAAGGATTCAATTATTTTTATTTTTGTTTTGTAAGCAGTTCTGTTAATAATTAATTTTGACTGTACTTCAATTATTGTTTCAACTTCTTTTAATCCATTCTCCTTCAGCGTTTTCCCAGTAGAAACCAGATCTACTATTCTTCTGCACATTGATAAAGATGGTGCGAGCTCCATGGAACCGTTTAATTTAATTGGATCAACCTGTACTCCCTTGTCAGCAAAAAACCGTTTGGTCAAATTGGGATACTTTGTGGCAACACGAATATTACTCCAACTTGATGGATCTTCATTTTTCAGCAAGTTAATAGGTGCTGCTATGGATAATCTACAGTGACCGATATTTAAATTTAAAGGAGCATATACTTCAGAATAATCATATTCTTGCACAATGTCATCCCCAGCTATCCCTATGTGAGCTGCTCCAAAAGCAACAAAAGTACACACATCAAATGCTCTTACTTTAATATAATTTATGTTTGGATTCTTAGATTTAAAAGTTAATTTTCTTGTTTTTTCGTCAAACAACAGAGGATCAGGTGCAAATGTTGTTTTATTAAGAATCTTCTTACATGCTTTAATAATTCTTCCTCGAGGAACGGCTATGATAATTTTCCTAGTCATAATAAATAATTTGTAGGCTGTTCTATACACCTCAACAAAAACTTCTATAAAAAGTTAATTTATTTTTCTCTAATTATTGATGGTCCACATTTTCCAAGAGTTTCTTCAATTTTTTCATATCCTCTATCAAGATGATAAACGCGATTTACTTGCGTTTCTCCCTCAGCACACAAAGCCGCTAAAACCAAACTAACGCTCGCTCTCAAGTCGCTGGCCATTACTTGTGCTCCCTTAAATTTTCTACCGCCTTCAATGTAAGCTGTATCATTTTTTATTTTTATATTTGCCCCTAAACGATTAAGTTCAGACACATGCATAAAACGATTTTCAAATATTTTTTCAGTGATTTGAGATGTTCCTTCTGCCAGAGACATTAAAGCCATTACTTGCGCCTGCAGATCTGTTGGAAAGCCCGGGTAAGGTGCAGTTTCTATATTTGTTCCATAAATTTTATTTGAAGGTAAAATTGTTATAGAACTTTCATCTATTTTTAAATTCGCACCCATTGATTTTAAAGTTTCGATCAGAGAATTTAAATGGTTGGAGTTAATATTTTTAACTGTAAATTCCTTATTTAGCATAACAGCCGCTATAGTATATGTTCCAGCCACAATTCTATCAGTCATAATTGAATGGTCAGCTTGATAAAAGTCATTTACGCCGACAATTTTAATAGAATTACTACCGGCTCCAGATATCTTAGCTCCCATTTTATTTAAGCAAACAGCTAAATCAATTATTTCTGGTTCTTGCGCTGCATTATTAATTATTGAAATTCCATCTGCTTGCGCAGCAGCCATCATAATGTTCTCAGTAGCTCCAACACTCGGAAACGTTAGGGTTATGGTTGTGCCAGTTAATTTTCCTTTAACTCTGCCCTTTACGAATCCGTTATCTATTTCAAAATCAACACCCAATTTACTTAATCCATCTAAATGAATATCTATTGGTCGAGTACCAATTGCACACCCCCCTGGAAGAGAAATCTTTGCTTCCCTAAAACGAGAAAGTAGGGGTCCTAAGACCAAAATTGAAGCTCTCATTTTTCGAACCAAATCATAACTAGCAGTACTGTTTTTTAAATTTTGAGAATTTAAAGTTAGTGTATGATTGTTTTGATTTACTGATACACCAAAACTTCTTAATAAACTTATCATAGAGTTCATATCCTGCAGTTTTGGCAAATTATGTAAATTTAAATTTTCCTTACTTAAAAGTGAGGACACCATCACTGGAAGAGCGGCATTTTTTGATCCCGGTATATTAATTGAACCGAATAAGTTAGCGCCGCCCTTGATCTTGATTTTATCCATCTTTATTACTAATTTTTTTTCTTTTAAGAATATTTAGTTTCATTTTTTGTTCTAATTTTTTTACTCTTAATTCTTTCAACCTTTTTTTATGAAAAGATTTAGTTGAAATTGTGGTTTTTTTATTCATATATTTTTTTTGCAAATAGGTTGAAAAATGATAAAATGGAACCCAGAAAGGAATAGCATGAATGAAGATAACATAAATATGGAAATAAGAAAATTCTTAAAAAAAGTTGGCATTACATCACAAAGAATAATTGAAAACCAAATCAATATGGCAAATAAGAGTGGCTCTATTAAGATTGGTGATGAAATAGAATTAGAAATGTCTTTGTCTATTAAGAATTTTAATTCCATAAACTCAATTAGCGGCAAAATATTAATCGACTAGTAAATAATTATTGCCATCTTTAAACTTAGTTTAATAACTTCAATCATGATAAATTGAAGGCATCCGCAAACGGGTAACTTTAATCTCTTCTAGATTAATGCTTGAATTCAAAATCTTAGGTAAAGATGTTGTTTTTCTGATTATTTTTCCCCATGGATTAATGATCATTGAATGACCGTAGGTTTTGCGATTATTGTGATGTCTACCGCATTGAGCTGTTGCCACAACAAACACGGTATTTTCAATGGCACGTGTTCGAAGCAATGTTTCCCAATGATCCTTTCCTGTTGGTACAGTAAATGCTGAGGGAATAAAAATTATTTGCGCTCCCTTTTTAGTTAAATCGCGAAACAATGCAGGAAAACGTATATCGTAACAAATTGATAGGCCTAAAGTTACTTGTTTGATTTTACAAACTACTATCTTTTTTCCTTTATTAAATGATTGGGATTCTCTGTGTATTTCTTTTGAATTAATATTGACATCAAATAAATGAATTTTATCGTAATAATCAATAATTTTACCCTCCTTATTAATTAAGAAAGAACGGTTTAAAAGTTTTTTGGAGTTTTTCTTTTTTAACAATAGAGACCCTATATGAACAATTTTCTTATATTTTTTTGCAAACTTAAAGCATACATCCAGCACCGGGCACTTTGATTGATAAGTTGCATATTTAAAAAGATGTGCTCTATCACTAGTAATAATATTAGAACACTCAGGCGTTGAAATAATATCTGGATTAAAAGGAATTGTTTTTAATAAATTTTCTTTTATTAATTCCGAATTTTTAACAGGCTCTTCCAAACCCTGGATTTGTAATTGAGATATTTTGAGAATTTTCATTAAATTTAAATTATTTTAATTAGCTTATTCATATTTTTCTTGTAACTCCAATAATTTTAACCATCTTTCTTCTTTTTGATATAATTGGTCTTTCAAAGTTGTTAGTTCTTTAGTTATACTTGTAAATTTATCATAGTTATCTAAATATAAATTTGTATCCTTTAATTCATTATTAATTTCTAATATTTTTTTTTGAAAATTATCAATTTCATTTGGAAGTTGTTCTAATTCATATTGATATTTAAATGATAATTTTGATTTAATTTTTTCAATTGATTTTTTCTCTTCCACTTTTTTCAAAAGCTTAGCTTTTGGAATAATCTTATCTTCCTGATGGTTGAGAAAATCACTGTACCCTCCCATAAAAATTGATATATTGCCATTGCCATCAAAATGAAGAATTTTATTCACTGTCTGATCTAAAAAATCTCTGTCGTGTGAAACAATTAATAAGGTACCTTTATAATTAGTCAGCATCTCAGTTAACAAATCCATTGTCTCCAAATCCAAATCATTGGTTGGTTCATCCAAAATCAGGCCTGTTTGAGGATTAGCCAGAACCTTAGCTAATAACAATCTGTTTTGCTGCCCACCTGAAAGTGTTTGGATATTATCGGTTGATCTTGAGGGATCAAAAAGAAAATCTTTTAAATAACTGCAAACATGACGTTCCTTTCCTTGCACCTTAAGATAGTCGCCACCACTCGGAACTAAAATTTTCTTTAAAGAAAGATTCGAATCTAAGTCATTGCGCATCTGATCAAAATAAGAAAAGCGCATATCTCTTTTTAACTTAATGGTGCCATGTGAGCATGGAATTTGACCCAAGAGAGCTTTGAGAAAAGTTGATTTTCCAGTCCCATTATCGCCCAGTAAGCCAATTCTATCGTTCTTGTGAATTTTAATTGAAATTTTGTCTAACACTTTCTTTGCGGTATCTTCATACGTAATGGATACCTTATGAAATTCTGCAATAAATTTTGAGTTATCTGAACCTGATTTTAATACTTGAGCTTTAAACGAGGAAATTGCTTTTCGGTAAGAAGATTCATCTTTTTCAAGTTGTTCTTTTAATTGTTTTGCACGCTCTAATCTTTTCAAATTACGCTTTACCCTTGCCTTCACACCCCTACTAGCCCACTCAACTTCAATATTAACAAATTGTTTTCTATTTTTTAATTGTCTCGCTTCTTGCTCAAACAGTTCTACTGACCAGCGATCAAAGTTTTTAAAACCTGATGGACTGACCCGTAAATTTCCACGATCCAGCCAAAATACTTTATTGGTGAAATTAGAGAGAAAAGTTCTATCATGACTAACGCAAATGATTGAGCCTGCATAGGATTTAAGGTAATTCTCAAGCCAAATGATACATTCCAAGTCCAAATGATTGGTTGGTTCATCCAGCAAAACAATATCTGACTCGCCAATCAACGCCTTTATAAGGCCAACACGTCTTTTTTGTCCTCCAGAGAGACTTCTAATAGCCGCAAATTTGTCTAAAACGAGGTTTTTACAAAAAATATCAATCTTGTATTGCTCGTCTTTACTCTTTAAAACATTTGCCAATTCCCTTTCTACAGTATTTGATTCCTTTAGATCAAAATGCTGACTAAAATAACTTGTTTGTAATCCGGGTTGTTTCCAAAGTTCTCCCTGATCTAAATCCTGTTTATCAGAAATAATCCTCATTAAAGTTGATTTACCTACGCCATTTTTTCCAATTAAGGCTATAAAATCGCCTTTGTGAACATCAACGTCCAGATCTTTAAATATTTCTTTTTTTCCAAAACTAATACAAGTTTCGCGTAAAGAAAAAATTAAACTGCTACTCATCATTTTATAGATTTAAAAAGATAAAAATCAACTAAACCGATAAACTAGAAATATTTAATAAAAATATTTTGCAAATTTATTATTTAGTTTGTGCCTTTCTCATTACTTTGTCACCAAACGCCGGCAGTGTTTGGATTCGTCCAAAACCCTTGTTTGCATACCAAATCGAGAAACTTAAAACTGACTCCGGTCCAGGTGCGGTAATTACATCCACAAAGTCGTACTGACCTTGTGTATAATACACATTTTCCAACTTTATATCCAATTGCTTCAATTTTTCACTTGATTTAGTATATCTTTCAGACTGTTTGTTTAACCATTTAGAATCAATTGATCCGAGTAGTATATATTTCATTGTCACCTCTCATTTTTTTATTAATTCATCACGACTACCCTACCACCAACTCAGTTAAAAGTTGATCAAAAATGCATGAAACTCATCAGGTAAGTGCTCCAATCCATTATTCAATATTAAATATTTCTATCATATTCAGTAAATTTTCTAAGTGATTGCGTTAAGAAAATCTCATAATTATTAATTTCATGAATTGGTTTATCAGTGATGCCTAGATACTTAGGATTTAAGTCAAAGTCATAAGAAGGTTCAAAAAAGAAAGGAATGGAAATTCGTTCCTCTTTATTTATCAAAACTCTGTGATTGGTCGCCTTGAAATAGTCATTAGTAAGAAATTGAAGAGCCAATCCACTGTTAATAACAAGTGAGCCAGGATCGTGGGGGACATCATACCATTGTAAGTTATTGCGGTTCTGAACCTGCAACCCCCCCTTCTTATCTTGATATAGAATGGTCATAATCCCGCTATCAACATGAGTTTCACAACCTAGCGCAACACCATCCTGTGATGAAATTTCAACAGGCTTATCCTGTTTGGGATAATAATTAAATCTCAATGTTGAAAAAGTCTTAGGTCTTTGAAACGCAATATCTGCTAGCTCTATGTTATCACTAATACAGCAAATTAAAGCCCTAAAAAGAATAATGCCCAGGCTAAAAACTTTATCATAGTAATCGTTAACATTTAGTTGCCATTCACCATCTATTAAAGACATGTCATGATTAACTTCAAATTTTTCTTTCTGAGTTAATTCTTTCATGGAAGTCGTTAATAAAGGATCCCCAATATCAAGACCTTCTTTGCCATTTACTGTTCTTGGAAAATACCCTCTGTATAAAGTATCGCTTTTTTTGTTCCATTTGTTTGGGGAAAAAGTAAGTTTTTTTTTTAGTGGTAAGGAAAAAAATTTTTTACAGTTGGAATGAATTTTTTCTACAGAGGTATTAGGAATGCCATGATTAATTACAGTAAAAAAACCGACGTCTTCACAAGCTTTTTTTATCTCTTTTATTGTATCAAAAGACTGGGGTGATGTAGCTCCGTTAATTACCAAACTAGAAAGATCGATCTTTGGAATAAAGTCTTTATCTATCATAAATTTAAAAAAAATTATTAACCTACAAATAACCATGAAGAAGATTGCAGGAAAATAATGATTTATCAATCATTATTTTGGCGAAGCAATAATAAAAACATGCTAAAACCTGATAACGAAAATATTAATGCATTGAAAGTAATGGCATTTATACTTGTTTCACCAGGACTGTTAGTCAAAACATATCTCCAAAAATTTAGTGCTATAAAAATTTGCATAAGCAATATGGTTATTAGTAATGGCAACTGGTTCTTTAATCCTTTAATTAACATAAAAGATAATCCAACTGCCAAGGAAAAAAAAATTATACCGATAATCTCTGACAAACCAGCGACAGCATGATTGAAGAATCCAATATTTTTTAAGGCGAATTCATCTGTAAAGATT
>PTLB01000041.1 GCA_002938255.1 Alphaproteobacteria bacterium MarineAlpha5_Bin3
TAGTTATAATGGGAAGATTAACCTGGATAGACCCTTTTTTGCCAACTCCACTAAAAAATCGCATTAATGTATTAGCAACTAATCAAAGCCACAATACTTATCTCGGTGTTGATGAGTTTATATCGGGAGATTTAATGGCCAATGTTAAGGATTTATCGGAAAAATACAAAGAAAAGGATATTTATATCATTGGAGGTCCAAAAATTCTTGATCAACTATTTGAGTCAATAGAAGAGTTTTATTTAACAAGAATATATGGAAACTTTGAATGCGATAAAAGTATTGATTTTGAAAAAATAACACAGTCTATGACAATAAATGAAAAAATTGAAAATGATGAAACTTGCCATTTTGAAATTTGGAAAAGATGAAACAGTATTTAAAAGCTCTTAGATATTGTTACAATAACGGGATTGATGTTGAAAGTCGTGCGGGGAAAGTAAGAAAAGCCTTTGGGTATCAAATGCGCTTTGATTTACAGAAAGGATTTCCGGCTATGACAACAAAAAAACTTGCTTGGAAGGTAGTTGTTTCAGAATTACTTTGGTTTTTAGAAGGTTCAAATGATGAGCGTCGTTTAGCAGAAATTTTGTATAATGATAAACGTGAAAATCTTATAGACAAAAAAACAATATGGTCACAAAATGCTAATTCTGTTTATTGGAAAAAACAGTCAAAGTTTAGTGGGGATGTGGGAAGAATATATGGCGTTCAATGGCGAGATTTTAATGGAATAGATCAAATTACAAGCTTAATTGAGGGTATTAAAAAAGATCCTAATGGAAGGAGACATATTTTGTCAGCTTGGAATCCAGTCGACCTTCCAAAAATGTCTTTGCCGCCTTGTCATGCTTTTTCCCAGTTTTTTGTGTCACAGAACAAGTTAAGCTGTCAGTTATACCAACGTTCCTGCGATATGTTTTTGGGAGTTCCCTTTAACATTGCAAGTTACAGTTTACTCGTTCACCTTATTTCCAAAGAATGTAATTTAGAAGTGGGGGAATTTGTTCTTACTCTTGGTGATTATCATATTTATCATGAACATTTTGAAGCTCTAAACATTCAATTAGAGAGGCAACCTCGTAACTTACCTCACCTTCAATTTATACAAAAAAATATTTTTATATATTCAGTTAACGATTTTGAATTAACAAATTACAATCCCTATCCCACCATTAAAGCGGCTATGAATGTTTGATTAATGCAGGTTGCTGTGTACTTTTTTGGCTATTGCAAGGTATGTTGCTGCAATAGGGCTTTCGGGATCAGATACACATATGGGCCTTCCTTCATCAGAATAAATTCTTAAATTTTTATCTAGTGGTAATTCTCCCAAAAAGGGAGTTTCAAATTTTTCTGCTTCTTTTTTTGCTCCACCGCTAGAAAAAATTTCATGTCTTTCATTGCATTTGGTACAAATAAAATAACTCATGTTTTCAACAATACCCAAGACAGGAACGTTAACTTTTTTGAACATGTTGATTCCTTTTCTTGCATCTATGAGGGCTACATCTTGAGGAGTAGATATGATTATCGATCCACTGAGTTTTGAACTTTGAGCAAGGGTAAGATGTGCATCACCAGTTCCGGGGGGTAAATCTATTATCAAATAGTCTAGTTCTCCCCATTCAACACCGTTAAACATTTGTTCAAGGGCTTTCATTACCATTGGCCCTCTCCAAATTGTCGGGGTATCCACACCTATCAAAAATCCAATTGACATACATTTGATGCCGTAACTTTCTAAAGGTATAAGTTTTTTATTATCATTGGTTTGAGGCCTGCCTGTAATACCCATCATACGGGGAACACTCGGTCCATAGATGTCAGCGTCTAGAATGCCAACTTGATAACCTATTTTTTTTAAGGCTACAGCAAAGTTAACAGCAAATGTTGACTTCCCAACCCCACCTTTTCCGCTGGCTATGGCGATAATATTTTTAGCACTTATCTGAAAACGATAATGTTTTTTGGATGCTGGATCAGTAGTGTTTTCTGAGGTAAAAATAATATTTACGGATAATAAAGCATTAATGTTGCTAAGAGCATTTTTTAAGTTTTTGCTTAAATCGGTATATTTTTCCTGATCTTGTTGATTAATATTGAGTGAAATGTTGGCATGGCCATCTTTGCAAATTATGCTCAAATTTGAATTATTTTCATTTAAAGGAATATTCGATATTGGATCGTAATAATTTTTTGTTATTTCATAGATACTTGTTATTAATTTGTCCGACATACTTGAATTTTCCAATTTTACTTACAATATAGCTAGATAAAACTAAATATAATGTTATTAGATCTCAATATACTAATATCAAGAAAATCTCATGAATGTAAATAAAAATAATAACGATAATAATCCTTGGGAATCTGGAGGCAATAATCCGTGGGGGGGAGGATCGTCTGGTAATAAGGATTTGGAAGATTCTATTAAAAAAGCTAAAGAAAAATTTGGTAAATTTAAAATCGGTGGACCTAGAAACATTTCAATACTAATTATAGTAGCTCTTATAATATGGTTAGCAACCGGTTTCTATCGTGTAGAGCCTGATGAACAAGGTATAGAGTTGTTATTCGGAAAATGGAATCAAGTGACTACAGAACCAGGTCTTCATTATTTCTTTCCTACTCCGTTTGGAAAGACAATGACTCCAAAAGTTGAAAGTATCAGAAAAATAAATGTTGGATACAGATCGGCTTCCGAATTGGGGTTTAGTTCTAATAGTAGCGACAGAAACGTTTTAGAAGAAAGCTTGATGTTAACAGGTGATCAAAACATAGTCGATGTTAACTTTACTGTTTTGTATAAAATTAAAGATGCAGGAAAGTTTTTATTCAAACTTCGTAATCCGGAAACAACTGTAAAGGATATGTCTGAAAGTGTAATGAGGGAAGTAGTTGGGCAAAGAGATCTCGAATTTTTACTAACTGGTGGCCGTCAAGAAGTCGAACAAGTTGTCAGATCTGATTTACAAGACATCCTTGATGAGTATGAAAGTGGGATATTGGTTCAGTCGATACAACTTCAAAGTGTTAACCCGCCCGCTCTGGTCATTGATGCATTTGATGAAGTTCAAAGAGCACGTCAAGATAAAGAAAAATTGGTTAATGAAGCCAATTCTTATATGAATAAAATTGTGCCAAATGCCCGAGGTGATGCCGCTAAACTTGTTCAAGAAGCAACAGCATACAAAGAGCAGGTTATCAAGCAAGCCGAAGGTGTTGCTCAAAATTTCATTGATGTTTATAACAGCTATAAAGAAACAAAATATGTTACTCGACAAAGAATTTATTTAGAAACTTTGACAGAAGTTTTAGAAGGTCCAAATAAGATTATTTTAGATAGTACCGGTGAAGGCCAGGGTGTTGTGCCTTATTTACCCATAAATGAATTAATTAAAAACAAGGTTAATAACTAATGAGATTTACAGTTCGAAATTTTATTATTGTTTTAATTTTGTTCATTGGATTACTTACATTTACCGGTGCTTTTTTTGTTGTTCAAGAATGGAAGCAAGTAATTGTTTTACAGTTTGGAGAACCTCGTCAAGTAATAAATGAACCAGGTTTAAAATTTAAAATTCCGTTTATTCAGGATACTATTTTCTTTGACCGAAGAATGTTAAATCTGGATCCTCAACCTGAGGAGATGATATTGTCTGATCAAAAAAGAATCATTGTCGATTCTTTCGCAAGGTATAAAATCACTGATCCACTGAAGTTTTTTCAAACAGTCAGAAATGAAGCAAACTTTTCAGATCGATTTGGACGAATTCTGAATGCTTCGGTTAGGGGTGTAATTGCCCAATACCCTCTGATGGCCTTGCTTAGTGTTGAGAGAGAGGAAATCATGAGCATCATTGAGTCTAAGGTTGTTTTGGAAGAGAGTAAATTTGGAATTAAAATACTGGATGTTAGGATTGGTAGAACGGATCTTACTGAACAAGTTGCTAGCAATGTTTACCAACGAATGCGTTCAGAAAGGGAAAAGGAAGCGAATTTATTAAGGGCTGAGGGAGAGGAATTATCAACGAAAATAGTGGCTTCAGCTAATAGACAAAAGACCGTAATTATTGCTGGAGCTGAAAGAACCTCTTCAATTTTAAGGGGTGAGGGAGACGCTGGGAAAAATATAATTCTTGGTGAAGCTTATGCTTTGGATACAGATTTTTTTAGTTTCTTAAGAAAAATGCAAGCTTGTAGAGACACTTTTGGTAACACTGATATGGCGATGATTATTGTGCCCGGAAAAGTCTGTGATAAATTTTTTGGAGACTTTGATTCGATTAACTAATGTTAAAGTTCATACTTTTGGGTATGGGTTTTGCTTTACTCATTGAGGGATTAATTTATTTTTTATTTGCGAAACAAGTTAGGAATGTGTTTGAAGCAATAAGATCCTATGAACCAGAAAAAATAAGATCGTTTTCCATTATTATAATTATTATAGGTCTTTGCCTTATTTATTTCACCTTCAAATTTTATGAATTAAGTTAAAATGAAGATAATTTTTAAATACTTTTTTGTTTTATTATTTTGCCTCCAAAGCTTTTCCGTTAATGCTTTGCCAGATAGTTTTGCAGATTTGGTTGAAGAATTAATACCCTCCGTTGTGAGCATAGCATCAACAACAATGGTAAAAAATAGAAATCAACAATCAATGCCTCGTTTTCCAGAAGGCTCCCCTTTTGATGAGTTTTTTAAAGATTATTTCGATAAAGAACAGCGGCAATATCCATCACAAAGACCAATGATAGGCTTAGGATCAGGATTTATTATTGATAAATCAGGAATTATAATAACAAATAATCACGTTATTGAGGGGGCTGATGAGATTTCTGTAATAATGTTTGATCAAAAAAAATTTTCAGCTGAACTTTTAGGACGTGACCCAAAAGCTGATCTAGCTGTTTTAAAAATTAATCCAGGCGATACTATATTGCAACAAGTAAGTTTTGGTGATTCAGATAAAGCTCGGGTGGGCGATTGGACTATTGCTATTGGCAACCCACTTGGTTTGGGCGGAACTGTTACGGCAGGAATTGTTTCAGCTATTTCTAGAGATATAGGTAATGGTCCTTATGTGAAATTTATACAAACAGATGCTTCTATTAATCGGGGTAATTCTGGAGGCCCTCTTTTTAATATTAGAGGTGAGGTGATTGGAATTAATACTGCAATAATTTCCCAAACTGGGGGCAGCATTGGCCTTGGTTTCGCCATTCCTTCAAATAGTGCAATAAAAATTGTTGAACAATTAAAAGAGTTTGGTCGAACAAAACGGGGATGGCTAGGTGTACAAATCACCCCTGTTTCAAAAGAAATTGCAGAAAGTCTTGGATTGCCTGATGAAAAAGGTGCTTTTATATCAAATATCAATCTTGACGGACCATCTAAGGCCGCAGGTCTGCAAGAAGGTGATGTAATTCTTAAGTTTAATAATAATGAAATCTATAAAATGACAGATCTTCCAAGAGTGGTCGCGGAATCAGATGTTGGTTCAACAGCTATTATAGAAATTTGGAGAAAAAATAAATTAATTACTATTCAAGTGACATTAGGGGAATTGCCTGAAGAGTCGTATGTTGTTAGAAAAAACATTAGAGAAAAAAAATCTAGTGATTTTTATCTTGATAGTTTAAATTTAACAATTAGTTCAACCAATGATAAGCAAGGAGTTTTGGTTATACAGGTTGATGAGGAATCTAGCTTACAAATAGGGGATATCATCACGGAAGTGAACCGCGAACTTGTTACAAACACTAATAATTTTATTGAATTAATTGAAACAATAAAAAAAACTGGGAGAAATTCATTATTATTGAAAATTATTAGAGACGATAAATCTCTATGGATTACAATTCAGTTTTTGAAATAATTTGAACCAAACTCTTTATTTTATAGTTGGGCCAACTGCTATTGGCAAGTCATCTTTAGCCCTTCGTTTCGCAGAGAAAATTAATGGAGTAATCATTAACGCTGATAGTATGCAAGTTTACTCAAATCTAAAAATTCTAACAGCACGCCCATCTTCTGCTGACCTTAAACGAATATCTCATCAATTATACGGATATGTTGATGGTTCAATAAGATATAATGTTTCGAAATGGTGCAATGATATTTTGAAAGTGATTCAAAAGAATCAAATCAACAACACTCCTTTGATTATTGTTGGAGGTACAGGAATGTATATTGATAAGCTTTTAAATGGATTGATTGACATTCCTTCAATTCCAGAGTTAATAAAAAAAAAATCAGAAAATTTGGTGAAAAAAGTTGGCCTTGGTAATTTTTTAAAAATCGTAAACAATATAGATCCAGTATCCTTAAATAACATTTCTGCAAATGATACCAATCGTTTAAAACGGATATGGGAAGTCTATAGTTTCACCGGCATCCCTTTTAGTGAATGGAAAAAAAAACAAAATAATTTTTTTTTAAACAAACCTGACTATCATATATATTTATTCACTCCCTCCAGAGAAAAAATATATGAAAGGGTGAATGTGAGGTTTAAAAAAATGCTTAATCAAGGAGCAATTGAAGAAGTTAGGCAACTTATTTTATTAAAATTAGATAAATCACTTCCTATTATACGAGCTCATGGAGTTCCAGAAATTACAGATTATCTTTCCAACGTGTCAACATTAGATGATTGTATTAGTAGAGGGCAGCAAATTACCAGAAATTACGTTAAAAGGCAGTTAACTTGGTGGAGATCATGTTCACTTCGCATACATCAGTCTTTCGACGAGTTTCCAGAAAAAATAGATGAAAAATTGCTCAAAATATGAATATAATGAACTAATTTATTGATTTTGTTTTATCCGCAGCCTATGAGCATTTGGAAATGTCCGAACAATTTACTGGCGCTGAAATAGTTTTAAAATCCTTATTAGATCAAGGGGTAGAAGTAATATTTGGCTATCCAGGCGGCGCAGTTTTACCAATTTATGATAGCTTATTTAAGCAGAATTCCATTAAACATATTCTTGTTCGTCAAGAAGGAGGGGCAATCCACGCAGCTGAAGGTTATGCCCGATCCTCAGGAAAAATTGGGGTTGTTTTAGTTACATCAGGTCCAGGAGTTACAAATGTTGTCACTGGATTAACCGATGCAATGATGGATAGTGTTCCAGTTGTTTGTATTACAGGCCAAGTACCCCAACATTTGATAGGAAGTGATGCTTTTCAAGAATGTGACACTACTGGAATTACCAGACCTTGTACAAAACATAATTATTTAGTTAAAGATGTAAATAAACTGTCAGGAGTTTTTCATGAAGCTTTTGCTATTGCAAATAATGGAAGACCAGGACCAGTTTTGATTGATATACCAAAAGATGTACAATTTGCCAAAGGCAAATATTTAGAACCAAATAGTATAACAATACCAAAACATCGTTTGTTTGAACCTAAAGTAAAAGGCAATGAAGGACAAATATATGAAGCTTCCAAGTTAATAGCTAATGCTAAAAAACCTATTTTTTATATTGGAGGGGGTTGCATTAACTCAGGATTAAAAGCCTCAAATCTTGTTAGAGAGTTTGTAAAAGAAACAGGAGCACCAGCAACCATGACCCTAATGGGCTTAGGGGTATTACCATCGTCTAATAAATATTCATTAGGGATGTTGGGAATGCATGGCATGTATGAAGCAAATTTAGCAATGCATGATTGCGATGTGATGATCAACATTGGCGCAAGATTTGATGATAGAGTAACAGGTAGACTCGATGCTTTTTCTCCTAATTCAAAAAAAATTCATATAGATATTGATGCAAGCAGCATTAATAAAAATATTAAAGTTGATATTCCAATTATTGGAGATATTGAAAGTATAATGAATCAATTTCAAGATGTTTGGAAAAAAAATAAATTTTCAACTAACAAAGATGTCCTAGAAGCTTGGTGGAAAAAAATTGAAGAATGGAAAAAAATAAAATGCCTTGATTTCGAACAAAAAGATGAAATTATAAAGCCTCAACAAGCTGTTAAAAGATTATACGAACTCACAAAAGGTAAAAATACAATAATTACTACAGAAGTTGGTCAACATCAGATGTGGGCTGCACAGTATTATAAATTTGAAGAACCAAATAGATGGCTAACTTCAGGAGGCTTAGGTACCATGGGTTATGGTTTTCCAGCAGCTATTGGCGCACAAGTTGCTAATCCTGAAGCATTGGTTATTGATATTGCGGGTGATGCATCAATTTTGATGAACATGCAAGAAATGAGTACTGCCGTACAACACAGATTGCCTGTTAAAATATTTATTTTAAATAATGAATACATGGGCATGGTGAGACAATGGCAAGAATTATTACATGGTGGGAGATATTCGGAGAGCTATACTGATAGCTTGCCTGATTTTGTTAAATTAGCGGAAAGTTATAGAGCAAAGGGATTAAGAGCCAAAAAAGCCAGCGAATTAGATAAGGTAATTACAGAAATGATAGAAACTGATAATACAGTAATTGCAGACATATGGGTGAATAAAGAAGAAAACTGTTTTCCAATGATACAAAGTGGATCAGCTCACAATGA
>PTLB01000042.1 GCA_002938255.1 Alphaproteobacteria bacterium MarineAlpha5_Bin3
AGCAATATCCAGGTCGTTTATTTTGTTTTCCAGCTCCGTTTTATTAAGCGCCAATTCGGTGTTAGCAATATCCAGGTCGTTTATTTTGTTTTGCAGATTTGTTTCACTTTGTGCTAGCGCGATATTTACTTCATCCAGATCTTCATTTAATTGATTGAGTTGATCAATTCTAGTTGCTAAAGCTTTGTTAATTCTCTCCCCCAAACCCTCGGTATTCAGCGAAGCAATCTCTGCACCCTCATATGTTTCAAGGGCTTTTGCAACAATTCTTAGCTCAACAAGTAATACTTTTATTTGATCACTCAAAGCTAATATATTTTGGTCCTGAATGAATAATTCTGATTCCTTCTTTGCAATATCGGACTGTAAACCTTGAGAATACATCTCTTGTGTTCTTAAATCAGACTCTGTTTGAGCTAACTGATCTTGTGTTTGTTCCAAGGAGGTTAAAACCTGTTGTTTTTCTTTTTTCTCTATAACAAGTATTTTAGAGAGTTCGTTAATTTGACTACGTAAATTTTCAAGAGCTTTATCTCGCCCTGATATGGCATCGCTTAAATATATTTGTGATACAGTAAATATCATCAACACAAATATAATAACAATTAAAAGTGTAGCTAAAACATCAACAAAGCCTGGCCAAATATTATTCGTTTCATTAAGTCGATACCGTCTCGATCTTGCTGACATAAGTTATTTCTTTTTTGAATTAGAAATGAGTTGTTGAATACCTTTGTCAATATTTTCAAAATATTTTTTTGTTTGTTTATCTATTAAGCCTTCTTGACTAAGTTGACTTGTTAATTGCAACATATTTGACTGCGAATTTAATTGAGTTGATAAAAAGTTCGATAATTTTTTATCTTGTTCCCTAGAATTAACGTTCAATCCTTTCATCTGTTCAGTCAAAGATTGCATATATGAAAAAATTTGACTTAGGTGATGGGAAGTTTCTTTTAACGTGTAGACGAGGTTATCTAAATTATCATAAATTTTTTGAATAGCAGACAAGGTAGATGGATCAGATGGACTTGTATTAATCAAGTCAGGAGAGCTATTATTTTGTAGAATTTTTTCCAAAAACTGAGTGAATTTATTTTGCGCCTGTCCCAGATTAAGATCTGCAAATCCTAAAATTAAAGAACCGGCTAAACCCAACAAAGAACTACTAAAGGCAACGCTCATTCCCTGAAGGGGCGCATGTAACCCATCTTTAAGACTATTAAAAAATCCTGCGACGTTGGTATCATCTATTCCCAAGCCACTAATCACATTTCCAACTGAACCAATTGTCTTTAACAATCCCCAAAATGTTCCAAGAAGACCTAGGAAAACAAGCAGGCCCACGAGATAGCGGGATGTTTCACGCAAACTCAAAAGACTCATGTCAACTGATTCTAAAATTTTTTCTATTTTTGAACTTTTAAATGTATACCGCCCATCTTTTTCATGTATTTGTTGTGATAAACCTTTAAGCAACGAAGATGAGGCAAGAAATACTTGTGGCGATTTATGAATATTAAAATTAGCAAGAGAACTGTAATCACTATTTAACCTAGATAAGATGTACACATTAAAAATTAAACCAAACACCAAGGCTAAAATAATGATTAAATTAATATAAATATTTGATAAAAAAGCTGTCTGTAAAGAAGGATAGAGAAAAACGACTACAATTAAAATTAATAATATAAAAACACTTAATCTTATTAGATATTGGTTAAGTGATCCCTGCATAATGCTCTCCTATCGAATGTGTTGGTATACTAAAATCATTTGTAAATTAAGGCAGATATAGACAAAAAGCTATTTTAATTATATATATAATTGCGTGTAAGTGGCAAATTATGGATGTTTTTTGCTATTTGGATTTGATAAACAACATTTCCCATATTCACAAAAGAATATTTGCTAATTAATAAATAAAATTCCCACATCCGCAGAAATCGCTCATCAAACATTTTGATAATTTCCTTTTTGTGATCCATAGTACGTTTGTACCAATGACTCAATGTATGAGCATAGTGCATACGCAATATTTCTATATCAGTAATGTTCATATTATATTTTTCTGTTATTTTAGTAATTTCAGATAAGGTGGGTATATAACCGCCAGGGAAAATATATTTACGTATCCATGGACTGGTAGCAACGGGTTTCCCTCGCTTACCAATAGTATGCAAAAGAAATATGCCTGGATCTTTTAGTAAGTCATAAGTTTTAGAAAAAAATTCTGGGAAATAACTTGCACCAACATGCTCAAACATGCCCACGGATATAATACGATCGTACTTATATTTTTCATGTCGGTAATCTTGTAATGAAAATTTTACTTTTTCATTTAAGCCTTCTGTTTGTGCTCTTCGTTGAGCAGTAGCAAGTTGATTTTCTGATAGTGTAATTCCTTTTACCCTTGCCCCCGTATCTTTTACAATCTGTAAAGCCATGCCACCCCAACCACATCCGATATCTAAAACCTCCATATCATCCTTGATTTGTAGTTTTTTAATAATATGTTTTTTTTTATCAGTTTGCGCCTGTTCTAGACTAATATTTTCATTATGAAAATATGCACAAGAATACTGCATATCCTTATCTAACATTAAGCGATACAAATCTTCATTCAAATCATAATGGTGTGCCACATTATTTTTTGATTGAATAAGCCTGTTAAATTGTTGAAATGGTTTAAAAAAATACAAAATTTTTTTGTACATTCTAAAAACAGAATTATGATTAATATAATCATTATAAGAAAATGTAATAACATTAATAAAATTTTCAATTGTTCCCGCTTCAATAACTATTTCATTATTCATATATCCTTCACCAAGATACAAACCTGGATTACGAACTAATTTTCTTTCTATTGATTTATTAGTAAACCGAACTTTGGAATACGGTCCGGCCTGTCCAAAACTATGCTTATTTCCTTTGTAGTCAATAAAATCAATTTTCCCTTTGAATTTTATTTTTTTTAAAATTGAAAAAAGCATAAAAAATTAAAATAAGGAGAACTTTAAAATATACACAAACAAAGTCAACAAAAGGAGATAAAAAAGGCTACTTACTAAAAAGTAGCCTTTGTAAAAAATAAAAAAAACTAAGCTGCTATTCTTCGATTTCTTTGCGCTTCTTTTTCTTTCTTTAACTCTCTCTCATCAATATATGCCAGATCACAATGTTGTTGGCAATATGGTTTGCCAACTACGTTAGCAGTATCACAAAAATGAAAATCTTTTTCTTGTGGATCGCCTATAGGCCACTGACAACTTGAAAAGGTGTGGGTTACTTTGTTTTGCCTTAAATAATTCTTAATAATTGACATTATGCATCCTAATAATTTCTAAATATATGGAAAATATTTTATAGTTCAGTGACGGTATAAGACGGAATATTTTAAGAATCAATATACAAATAAAAAAAACTCTTAATCATCTATATATCAGTACTATTTGAAAATAACATACAACATATAGCAATGATAATGGCTTACACACGCCTCTTAAAACGAATCGGTTAGAGAAAAATCAAGATCACGATGTATCCAATTGCAAAAACAAATAAAGATTTGAGAGTTAGCTTCAAAGTAAGCTTAGATTTGGGAGGTTTTCGCAAATAAACAAATATTATAATAGTGATCCAGAAGAGTAGCAGTATACTCCAACCAATTAAGAAAGCATAGTAAAAGTCCTGACTCACTTATTAATTTTATGAAATATATCTAAAAAAATTTTTTTATCCTGAGCTCCAAATAAAATAAATTTTCTATTAATGATAAAACAAGGAACTCCCTTTATTCCCAATTCACGTGCTTGTATTTCTTCTGCCAACAAATTATCTTTATCTTCATCAGATTTTAAATATTGCAATATTTTGTCATTATAAATATTATGTTGTTTAGCAATAACAATTAATTGTTCCATATTGCCAATATCATTACCTTCAATAAAGTAGGAATAAAACAATGCTTCCACCACAGATGATTGTTTATTCAATCTATGTGCTATGGCCAATAGTTTGTGTGAAGCAAATGAATTTGGAGTTGTTACAATTTTTCCAAATTGAAAATGTATGTTATTCTCTATACCCACATTATAAATGGATTGATACGTATCTTTAGCTTTTTGTTTGCCTCCAAACTTTACTTCAAGGTATTGTTGTCTTTCCATTCCTTCAATAGGCATATCAGGATTTAATTGAAAAGGGCGCCATACTAAATCAAATTTAAAATGAGATACTGAATTAATAGCTAATTGTAATTTTTTGTATCCTATATAACACCAGGGGCAAACGGTATCCGAATAAATGTCAATTGTGATAGGGTGAATCAATTTATGCTCTTTTGAAAAAATACAATTGATGATAGTCTTCAGCTAAATAAAATTCTTGTGCAGGCATAATTTCAGTAACAATAGCTCTTTGAAAGGTTATTTGTGTTTGTTCTTTTGATTCCATAGCATCGTTATGTTGTTCCTTGGAATAATAGAAAATAGCTGATCGATATTGTCTTCCCACATCTAATCCTTGCCGATTAAGTTGAGTTGGATCATGACTTTTCCAGAAATGATTGAGTATTTGCTGAAAAGAAATCATATTTTCATCAAATTTAATCTGCACTACTTCCACGTGTTCTGTTTTGCCTGTACAAACCTCTTCATAAGTAGGTTTGACTGCTTTGCCTCCAGAATATCCCACCTTAGTATCAATAACACCATTAAGTTTTCGGTAATATTCTTCTATTCCCCAAAAACAACCTGCACCTATTAAAGCTTTTGTCATATTAATTTAAATATATAGAGTAAATTAATTATCTTTTAAACAAGTTGTTATGAGTACAAAATGTAATATAATTAAAAAAAAGAAGATCCATGATGGTTTTTTTAAATTACATGAATTAACTTTTACTCATCAAAAACACGACGGTAAGTGGAGTTCTGAAATAAAAAGAGAAATTTTTAGTGGAGCGCACGTCGCTACTGTTATTCCGTATGATCCCATAAATAAAAAAATTCTTCTTTTGGAGCAGTTTCGTTCAGGTCTACTTCATAGAAAAGATGATCCTGTAATAATAGAAATTGTTGCTGGAATAATTGATGAAGGAGAATTACCAGAGGATGCAGCTCAAAGGGAATGTATTGAAGAAACTGGATGCTCGGTTAAAAAGTTAAAAAAAATCCTTTCTTATTACCCTGCTCCAGGCTCGTCAGAATCCTTTTATCATTTATTTCTAGCAGAAGTTGAATCTTTTAAGGGTAAGCGTATTGTGGGGCAAAAAGATGAAAATGAGGACATTCTCGTTGGCAGTTATGGTATTGACGAAGTTAGAAATTTGATGAAAAGAAAAAAAATAATCAATGGGGTAACCCTAATTGCTCTTCAATGGTTTTTTTTAGAATATTATAAAAACTAAGTATTAACCCCTCTTTTATAGGGTTGGGTTAATTCTCTGCATACCACTGACATATCCAAAGTTTTCATGTTGCCATCAAATGTTTGGTATTCTTGACATTCGTATACTTCTTTTTCTTTTTGTAACACTGTTACAAAAAATACCAAAATTAATCCTACATCAGTTGTAATTGTATTTATATCATAAGCCTTCACTTCAAATCCCTGATCAATCAAATCTTTATAAGTTAAATTGCTGTCTTGCCATTGATCAGTATCCACTTCTGCAAAAATGGATGTATTATAAAAAATGAAAATAACTATTAAAAACAAACGCATTATTATTTTTTTTTTAACCATTCCAATACTTCTATAATATGTTTATCAGGTGGAAAGATAGGATAAAAAACATGTTTAATTACTGATTTTTCCACAATTAAGGTTAGTCGTTTAATAAATTTTTTTTCTCCAACAGAAAAAGTTGGTAAATTCAATTTTTCTGCAAGTAATAACCCTTGATCACTCAGAACATCATAAGGGATGCGTAAACGTGTTGTCATCTCTTTAATATCTTCTACTGATTGCGTAGAAACTCCTATCGGTAAAGCGTTTAACTTTATTAAATCATCATATTTATCACGAAATGAACATGTTTGAGGAGTGCACCCTCGAGCACCTGGAATAGCGTCCCAATTGCTTGGTAAAGCTTTTTCGGGATGACCAGTCATCGGGTAACAATAAACAACTAATAGAAAAGTATCCGCACGATTTAACTTGAGCAAGTTGCCATCTTGATTGGGCAACGATATAGGTGGAATAATTGCATTCAATAAATGTTCACACTTTCCATCATTTTCTGGTATGGGTAAATTTGTTGGTAACTCGGATAAATTCATAATGATATATTCTTTGGTATGGCTAATAATGTAATAAATAATATAATATTTACAATAATATTATGACTAAAATACAACCAATCTCCAGTATGGTTACCCCTCGTTTTGCAGACGTGGCGACTTTTTTTCGCCTTCCCATTATTAAAGATTTAAATCAACTGGATTATTGTTTGTGCGGCGTTCCTTGGGATGGAGGCACAACAAACAGGCCAGGCGCTAGACATGGACCTCGCGAAATACGCAATGCATCATCATTGATAAGATTGTATCATCCAATTTCTCTAAAAAGTCCTTACGATAAATTTAATATTGCTGACATTGGCGACTGCCCTGTTAATCCGGCTGATTTACATAACTCGCTAAAAAAAATTGAAAAATTTTACCTTAGCATTATTGAATCTAAGACTATCCCTTTGTCTATTGGTGGGGACCATTTAGTATCCTTACCAATTCTGCGTGCTCTTGGAAAAAAAGAGCCGTTGGGTTTATTTCAATTTGATTCGCATTCGGATACTTGGGATTCTTATTTTGGAGGATATAAATATACACATGGCACTCCCTTTCGAAGAGCAATTGAAGAAAATCTGATTGATCCGAAGAAGTACGTCATGATTGGTATTAGAGGATCACTCTATGATCCTAACGATATGAAATGGGCACGCCAACAAGGAATTACAATTATCACCATTGATGAGTATTATGAAATGGGATTTACAGAAGTCATAAAAATTGTAAAAAATACTCTGGGTGATACTCAGGCATATTTAACATTTGATATTGATGGAATTGATCCGACTTTTGCACCAGGTACTGGAACTCCTGAAGTGGGCGGATTTAGTGTAAGAGAAGCTCAGTTAATTATTAGAGAGTTGAATACAATTAATTTTGTTGGGGCTGATGTTGTTGAAGTATCCCCGCCATTTGATGTCAACAATATGACCTCCCTTGTCGCGTCAACAATTGCATTTGAAATCTTGTGCACCATGACACGAAGCAATTTATAAAATGAAACAATAGATAAGATTAAAAATCATTACCTAGTCGCATTACTATACTTGAAAGATAATTTTCTCCTGCTTTAAGGATAGGACTTTTAAATTTAGGTTGATTTATTGCATCAGGGAAAAACTGTGGCTCAAAACATAAACCGAAGTTTTTGCCATATTTTTTATTTTCTTTTCCGTTATATTCATTAGCCATCATATTACCTGTATAAAATTGAACACCTGGTTGATTAGTAAAATAGGTTACACCCATTTTTGTTAAATTACTGTACACTTCTGCCACTTTCCTTATTGATAGATTCTCCCCAATATCATAATTATTATCAACCCCGCCCTCGTCCAAAAATTCCTGGCTAATATTTTTTCTATTTTGGAAATCAAATTTAGTATTTTTGACACCAATAAGATTTCCGGTGGGAATTGATGCGCTATCATTCTCACAAACACTGTGGCTATAAATTTTAATCGAATGATTTGTTATATTTTGATAATAATCATTATGTCCATGAAAATTCCAATAATTATGATTGGTCATGTTAACAACTGTGTCTTCATCACTTGAAGCATTAAATATTATGATAAATTCATTATCGTTATTAAGTGTGTAAGTAGTTTTGCAATTAAGATTACCAGGATAGCCTTCTTCTAAGTGTTTGGAAAAATATTCTAACTCACAACTCAATTCATTTTTGTCTTTTCTGATACTATTTACATTCCAAACTTTTTTATTGAAACCATTTTCTCCTCCATGCAAGTGATGATTTCCTTCATTATTGAATAATTTATATTTTTTACCATTAAGATAAAATAAAGAATTAGCAATACGATTTCCCACTCTTCCAATAATACTATTAAAATAAGAAGGAGAAATTTTACAATCTTCTAACTTGTTATAACCAAGTATTACATCCTCACATTTATTAGGATTATTTTTATATGGAATTAATACACAGTGAATATATCCACCCA
>PTLB01000043.1 GCA_002938255.1 Alphaproteobacteria bacterium MarineAlpha5_Bin3
TTAATATTATCAATACTTTTTTTTATTATTTCATTGCTTAAATTAATATTACCATCTTCAAATAATTCACAAGTTATAATCTTTGCATGTGGATGGATACAGGATAAATAAACTGCATTCTCTCCACTCCCAGAACCAATATCTAAAATATTGTAATTTTTCGGATAAATATTGGTATCTTTATTAATTAAACATTTTTTAAAATCATTTGAGAATAATAAATAAGATTTTTTTCTGCCCTTGAATCTGCCAAACAATTTATATTTAAATTTTTCAGGTATCATTTTTTTTGTTTAAGAATAAACCCATCAAGAATAATAAAATAAAAAAATAAAAAATAAAACGATGATAGTAAATAAAATTATTTTTCAACTCTGGTATTTGTATATTGATTTCCTTAACTTCTTTTTTATTCAACTCAATATAATCAATAATATTTCCATAATTATCTATTGCTGCGGAAATACCGTTATTTGAAACGCGAATGAGTGGTTTATTAAATTCTGCGGCTCTTAATCTTGACAAATAAAAATGTTGGTATGGTCCTGATAGTTGGCCAAACCACGAATCGTTTGTTAAATTGATAATAAAATCGGCATTATTATTTTCATCATTAATTAGTTTCCAAAAAAAAATTATTTCATAACAAATTGCAGGAATAAAATTTAGTTCATCATTTATACCAACTATTCTTTGACCTTCACCCAATGCAAAATCAGTTGATCCTGCTATTATTTCCATAAATTTAAGAAAACGCCTAAAAGGTATAAATTCACCAAAAGGAACGAGGATTTGTTTATCAAATGTATGTATCGTATCATTATTTATGGAATATAAAGAATTGTAAAATTTATCATTTTCTTTTCTGGTCGAACCTATGATTAAATGGGTGTTTTGCTGTAAGTTATTTTGAAGAGATAAGATTTCTTGATTATCCTTAACTAAATAAGGAAAATTATTTTCAGCAAAAATTAAAATATCACTAGCATTTTCTCTTATTACATCAAGTATTTTTTCATATTTAACATTCAAATCATCTAGGTTCTGCTTATGATTTAATGAAAAATTCATTTGTGCTAGTGAAATTTTTATTTTTTTAACATTAACATTATCTAATTTATTACTGCGCAATATACTAGATGTAGAAATAAAAATAAAAACTATAAAATATATTGTTAAAATGATTTTAAATTTTACATTTTTGCAAAACAAAAAAATTGCGGGAAACAAAAAAAATGTTATCGTGACATAACTTAAACCATATGTCCCCCAAAAATATATAGTTGAAAAAGCCAATGGATTTGAAGAAAGAATTAAGGAATGAGAAATCCAAGGAAATCCATATACTACATTTGCAATCAATATTTCATTTGCAACAAAAATAACAGGTAAAATAATAAATTTTGATATAGGATTAGTAAAATATTTTAATATTAAAAAAGAAAGTCCAAAATACAAAGAGCAATAAAAAATAAGCAGATACGATAATATAGAAAATTTCTTTGTAAAGGAATCTAATAAAAATGGTTCTTTAATCCAAACTAACAAAATAGTTAATAAGCCCAATCCATATAATAATCCTGAAAGAAAATGAAAAGGATAACTTAATGACATATATTCTTTGCTGTTAAGTAAATAGAACAAAAAAGGGTAAATAATAAAACCTATAGGTAATAAAAAAAATGGAGGGAACAACAAGCCAGTAATTATACCGCTTAATAAAAATTGTACTAAAAATAACAAGTTAATTAATTTTTTTAATTTCTAAAGTAATGATGCGGCGATCAGAGGCTTTAACAACTTTCAATTGTAATTCATTATTAAAAGTAAAAGATTGGTTATTTTTAGGTACTTTATTTGCAATAAAAATCAACATGCCACCCACTGTATCTATCTCTTGCTCTGAATCTAATGTAATGTTGATGCCAAAATATTTTTCTAACTCTTCAATCTTATAGGCTGCTTCTACCACTATTGTTTTTTCATCAATTTTTATAAATGCTTCATCGTCATCGGCATCATGTTCATCTTCAATTTCACCAACAATTTCCTCAACTAAATCTTCAATGGTCACTAAACCATCTACCCCCCCGAATTCATCAACTACTAAGCCCATATGAATTCGCGAAAACCGCATTCTTTTTAATAGATCCAAAATGGGAGATTTTGGGGCTACATAAAGCACTTCTCGGATAATATTATTTATTTGAAAATCTTTATTTGAAATACTTTTTATTAAATCCTTAATATGAAAAAAACCTAATGTGTTATCAAGATTTTTTTCATAAACTGGCATTCTTGAATGTGCTTTTTTTCCGAAAATTAGTAAAATTTTATCAATTGATTGATTTTTTTCAACAGCAACTATCTCTGCTCTTGAAACCATAATATTTTCGACACTTTTATTATTTAAATTTAAAATATTTTTCATTAAGTTTTTTTCGTTGTTGTCTTGAAACTCATATATTTGCTTATTCTCATCATCTTTTATAATAAAATTTAATATTTCTTCTTTAGAAGCTTCACTAGTAATTAATTTTTTAATTAACCAATTTTTCCAAGAAGTTTTTTTTTTAAAATTCTTTTCGATCATTATTTATAGTAAGTAAGGATTTGAAATACTGAGTTTCTTTAAAACTTTAATTTCTTCATTTTTCATTTGAACAAAATCATTAATTTTTTTATGAACAAAGCCATTAATATGTAAAAAACTATGGACGATTATATGGGTCAAATGATCATAAAAATTAATTTCGTTAATTTTTGAATCTTTCAAAATTGTCTCAGCAGATAAAAAAATATCACAAATTTTTCTAGGTTTTTTCATATTAATATTTACCTTAGAAACAAACGTTAAAACATCGGTTGATTTATTTATTTTTCTGAATTGTAAATTCATTTTTTTAATTAATTTATCATTCGTTAAAATTAAATTGCAGTCGTAATCAATATTTTTTTTAAAATGCAAGTCATCTTTAAATTTTATAATTTTTTTTAGCAGCATATCAATTTTTTTTAATCTTGGAGGCCATTGATTTGACTTGCATGTAAATGAATACTTGATCATTTTTTACTGTCATACGCATTGATTATTTTTTTTACTAAATCATGACGCACGACATCTTTGTCATTCAAAAAAACAAAACCAATATCTTTGATATGAGAAAGTTTAACTTTGGCATCTAATAAACCTGAATCATTTTTTGACACTAAATCAATCTGTGTAATATCTCCTACTACTACCATTTGGCTATTTTTTCCAAGTCTTGTCAGAAACATTTTCATTTGAATTTTAGAAGTATTTTGAGCCTCATCCAATATAACAAAACAATTTTCTAATGTTCTACCGCGCATAAATGCAATTGGTGCTATTTCTATAATGCCGTTATTTATTTTTTTTTCTACCTGATCAAACGGCATCATATCATACAATGCATCATAGATAGGCCGCAGAAAAGGATCAACTTTATCTTTTAAATCTCCGGGCAGAAAACCTAACTTTTCGCCAGCTTCAACTGCAGGACGTGACAAAATAATTTTATTTACTAATCCTTTTTGTAGAGCAGCAACAGCTTTTGCAACTGCTAAAAATGTTTTACCTGTACCTGCAGGACCTACCGCAAATACAATATTTTTTTCATTCAAAAGTTGGAAGTATTTCTTTTGATTATTGGAGCGTGGAATTATTTTCCTTTTTTTTGTTTGAATTAACAAATCTAATTGTGAATTAGAATTACTATCTAAAGATAGTAAACTTTTTGTATCTTTAATTTTTTCTTCATCTATCTCAATACCTTTTTTTGCTTCTTCGAATAAATTTTCTAATTCACGGCGAGTTTCTTCTATTGAAAATTTATGTCCAACAATTTTTACTTTATTACCTCTGTACTCAATTTTCACCTCATTAATTTTTTCTAATGTTCGAATATTCGCATCGTTAACACCAAATAAACTACTTAAAATACTATTATCATCAAATTCAATCTGTATGGACTCAGTGGATCTGATAGACATTAAAGCATAGCCTCTAAAGCAAAATTAGTTGAATGAATAATTGGTACATCTTGAATTGTACCAATAAGATTGTCTTTTGAAGAGGTAAATACACTTTGGTTGTAAATTGATCGTCCAATATATTGATTGGCATGACGACCCTTTCTATCAAATAACACTTCAATATTTTTACCAACAAAAGATTTATTATAATTTCTTTGTTGTTCTTTTAATAAAGATTGAAGTGCACTTAAACGTGCTTTTTTAATAGAAGTATCTATATCTTTTAATTTAAAAGCAGGCGTACCTGGTCTTGGACTAAACATAAATGAATAAGCGATAACAAATTCTATTTCTTTAACCAATTGCATTGTTAGATCAAAATCTTCATCTGTCTCACCAGGAAAACCTACAATAAAATCAGAAGACAGTGCAATATCTGGTCGTTTATTTTTTAATTTTTCAACAATTTTAAAATATTGTTTTTTCGTATGCTTTCTGTTCATTTTTTTTAAAATGTGATCAGAACCAGATTGAATAGGAAGATGTAAAAAAGGCATTAATTTTGGATTGGAGGCATGAGCATCAATTAACGATTCATCCATATCCCTAGGATGAGAAGTCATATATCTTATTCTCTTAATGTTCTCAAATTCAGCAATGGTATTTATTAAATAAGCTAGATCAATTGACTTATCATTTTTATTTTTTCCATGATAAGCATTAACATTTTGCCCTAATAAGATCACTTCTTGCACTCCACTATCAATATATTGTTGAATTTCTGATTGAATGTCTTGCACGGGTCGCGAAAACTCTGATCCTCTTGTATAGGGCACGACACAAAAAGAGCAAAACTTATCGCATCCTTCCTGGACAGATACAAATTCAGATACTTTATCAGACGATTTAAACAGTAAATTTTTAAACTTTTCATTTTGTAGGAATTCATCATTAATAAATTTGTCATTATCTTCAATCATGGCGGGTAAAGTATGATAGGATTGAGGTCCAACAACAAAATCAACAAGGGGAGCGCGGTTCTTAATTTCTTCTCCTTCAGCTTGTGCCACACATCCTGCGACGACTAATGTTAATTTGCTAGAGTTATTTTTATTTCTTTTTTTAGCAATGCGTCCAATATCTGAATATACTTTTTCCGCAGCTTTTTCTCTTATATGACATGTATTCAAAACCACAATATCAGCTTCTTCAACACTTGCTGTTTCTGTGTATCCTTTCGGTTCAAATAAATTTTTTATTCTGTTTGAATCATAGACATTCATTTGACATCCATATGTTTTAACATAGATTTTTTTTGAAGAAGTTTTAAGCATTTATTTTTTTTTAAATAAACAAGTATCTATTTTATGATTACAAAAACTATAATGTTTTTCTTTAGCACGAATTTTTATAAAATAATTTTTTATATATAAGTTAACTGCTGCATTATTACTCGTAGAGACCTCTAAAAATAGAGCTTTCAATTTAAATTTTTTTATAAAAAGGGAAACTCATTAATTAACTTAGTCGCATGAAAAAGTTTTCTTGTTTGACTATCAACATAAGGGATCAATATCTCATATTCTGATTTTTTTTCAATAGTTATTAAATTTTCCATAATAAAAGCCTCTAATTGAGCTTTATTAAACAATCCTAGGAAAAAATTTACTTTTTTTTATAATTGCAATCTAAATCGTTCTTGCGTCCATCCTAACCAATTGAAATAAAAGTCATAATTACTCTTTACAAACAATATGATCTATTCTTGTCTGTACTGATGAAATAATATTTGTGTTTTTAATAATTATTTAACTTAATATTTTATTATTAGAAATATAAATTGGCTCAATAATTTCCTGCCTTGGTAATAAAAGTATTGCCTTAACATGTTGCAAAACTATTTTTTTAAAATCAAATTTTTTACATTCAATATTTTTAGGCAATAAGGGATCTACTAATATAGAAACATCATTGGTCAATAGAGTGTTAACTACGGATGTATCAAAAATATAAGGTATCTCATCCTTTTCAACTTTATTAATGATGCATTCATTAGTGTCTTGAGAATAAAGACACATAAATTTTTGATTATTAGATGAGCAAATATATATTGCTGTTGTTTTTTTTTTATTCGTATTAATCACATATTGAAATAAATCAACACAAGGTATACCTATTAAAGGAATTTTCATTGATATACTTAAACCTGATAAAAAAGCTATACCTACCCTTAGAGCTGTGTACGAACCGGGGCCAGTAACTGTTATTAAATATTTTAGTTTCTTACCTAATTTAAATTTTTTTTCTAACTCAATATAAATGGGTACAATGCAATCACTCATTTTATCATCATGATCATCTAAAATTTTTTTTGAAAAAAGTATTTTGTTGTCTTTAATAAGACAAAATTCTGGTAAATGTGATACTGTATCAAAAAATAATATCATTATGACGTTAACAAAATTTTTCTGGCTACTGATAAGTACATTTTTTTTATTTGTATTCATTAATACAGCGGTTGCAAATAATATCAAGAATTCAGCAGTTGTGTTTATGTATCATAAGTTTGGTGTTTCTAAATATCCATCAACAAACATTACTTTGGAACAATTTGAATCTCATTTACAAGAATTTTCACTTTCTAAATACAGAGTATTATCATTAGAATTTATACTTGATACCATTATTAATGATGGCCAACTTCCAAATAATACTATTGGTATTAGTGTTGACGATGCGGATAAATCTTTTTTGACAACAGCATGGCCAAAATTCAAAGAAAAAAACATGCCAGTAACATTATTTGTTAATACTTCCACGATTGTTGACAATAACAAAAATTATTTAAGCTGGGATCAAATAAGACAGCTAAAAAATGAAGGTGTTACAATTGGCGCACACTCTCATACTCACAATCATTTAACGGAACTATCAAACACCCAGTTTATTGATGAGATTGAATTATCAAATAAAATTTTCTTAAAAGAACTTGGTGTAATACCAACTTTATTTGCCTATCCTTACGGTGAAACTAATGAAAAGATGATGAACTTACTTAAAGATTATAAATTTAAAGTAGCCTTTGGTCAGCATTCAGGAGTTATTAATGAAACATCCAATCTCTATTATTTACCACGTTTCTCTCTTAATGAAAAATATGGTGATATTGATAGAGTTAAATTTATCTCACAATCAAAAGGAATGGGGGTGTATGATTTCATTCCAAGTGATCCGCATATTATTGAAAACCCCCCCTATATTGGATTTTCACTTCTTGATTCTCATCTTGCGCCAAAAATTAATTGCTTTGTTTTTGACAAAAAGGGTCAAGTAGAGAATGAGATCTTTAAATTTAATGAGAGGATAGAAATTCGACTTATGAGAAAATTACATAAAGGACGATCACGTCTTAATTGTACTGCAAAAGATAATTTAGACAATTGGCGATGGTTTGGCTATCAATTTTATTTATAAAGAATTAACAAAATATTGGTTTGTTAAATCAAACTGAATAAAGTTATTAGTTTCAATAATTGAATTAATTGTTTCAACATAAAACTCATCTTTCGCATACGCATCTAAGTGTTGTGTTAGTAATTTAACATTTAAACCTAAGTTGTTTTTATTCATTTCACTTCGAATCTGTCTGAATTTTTCATAAGCATAATGGGTGTTGATATTTTTGAAATAAGACTCAATACTCTTATCAATAGAAGAAAAATATCTAATTAAATAATGTTCACCTTCATCCCGATTTAAAGGAACAACGCCATTTTTTTCATCATATGTATATTGCCCAAAAAGAGCATTATGTTCCTTGGCAAACCGAGAGGACCCCCATCCACTTTCGTTCGCTGCTTGTGCTAAAACAATGGAATTGGGAATTATATCCACCGATTGCAACAATTCTTTAACCAAATCTATTTTATGTTTATTTTTCGAATTAATTAAATATTTTTTTGCCATGTTTTCCAAAAGAACAATATCATCCTTAGGAAGGGTTTTTTGCAAATCAAGATAGTCATAAATTTCAAATAATCGAGCCCTTTCAACAATTATTTTTTGATTTTGATATGAAATTAATGGCAGCAAAGTTTCAATAAATTTTATTTTCTTCTTAGTAA
>PTLB01000044.1 GCA_002938255.1 Alphaproteobacteria bacterium MarineAlpha5_Bin3
CAGGAAAAGGCGATGATTTGTTATATAACGATGCAGTTGGACGATTGTTTCTTGGAGGTTAACCATGTTTTATGAACCTAAAAAAGGTCATTCCTTACCCCAGAATCCCTTTAACGCTCTCGTATTTCCCCGGCCCATAGGCTGGATTTCAAGCTTATCTAAAAAAGGCATTGCGAATTTGGCGCCCTATTCTTTTTTTAACGCCATCGCGTACGAGCCACCACAGTTGATGTTTGCGGCGACAGCGTACCATTCGAACGGCGGGCTAAAAGATTCAGTTGCCAATATTTTGGAAACCAAGGAATTTGTTGTTAATCTTGCCACAAAAAAACTGCAACAATCTGTTGTACATAGCTCGATTGATGCACCCCCCGGTGTTGATGAATTTAAATTAATGAAACTTAAAAAAAGAAAATCAACAATGGTACAACCACCCTCTGTTGCAGAGAGCCCGGCCACATTGGAATGCAAATTAATAAGAAAAATTAACCTGAAAGGTAAAAAAATTAACCAGAACATCATGATCATTGGAGAGGTAGTCGGTATTCATATTAAGGATGCATTTATCAGCAATGGAAAGGTTAATAGTCTTGCAATGCGAGCTATTAGCCGGATGGGCTATACGGAATACAGTGAGGTGAAATCACGGTTTTTAATGGATCGGCCTAAATATTCCTAGAGATAGTTGGCAAATCAAATAATTATAGTACTTTTAGTATTTGAGCATACAATATAAATGAATAATGAAACTAATTTTACAATTTTTAAAAAGAATAACTTTGTTCTTAAAGAATAAGTCAAATGCTTTAGAAGATAATAATACAAGTTTTCCTGAATCTGAGAAAAAAAATTTGCTGAAGAAAAAAAAAGAAGAGATTATGAGATCACTTTCTTTTGACAAAAGGAGCCCACAAAGCTTTGAATTACAGAGAAAATTGGCCTTATTGGTATCGAATATTGATAAGATTGATAAACGAGATTTTCAGGATCTTGAGCATAGAAGATACGGTGATTCCAAAGAAGATGACCTTTTAGCTAGTTATAGAATAGATTTTCGCAATAGAGATGATTTAGAAAATTTTAAACAAAAATACAAAGAATACCTCATTTAAAAATAATTTTTTAGCTGTTAAGCAATTAACAGAGGGTTAATAAAGGTTAGAATCAAATATTTTTTCTTTAATTTTTTTTATAATTGACTATCGTTTGATTTATGAAATTTCCCATGAAAGAAATAATAATTTTTTTAATTTTAGCGTTGGTTATTTTAATTGGCTTCTCTATATTTTTTGCATGGCTTTCATTTAATTAAAAAATATTTTTATTGAAAGAATTTAAACTTTTACGAAAGCTGTAATTAACGCTATTATCAATAAGGCGGCAGATGAGACAAGGTTAATTGTTTTAGGATTTGCTTGTAGCCACAAGGATATTTTTTTTGCTCCCATCCCATATATGATCAAGGTTGTAAAATCTAAGAATACATAGGTGATTGCTAGAATAATAAATTGACCAATGTAATTGCCACTATAATCCATAAAGTTGGGAAAAACGGCTCCAAAAAATATTAGGGCTTTAGGGCTAAGCCCCGCTACCATGAATCCGTCACGGAAAAAGGAAAGAGAATTTTTTGATGCATCTCCTTCTGAGGAGTTAAAGTTTTTCATCCTTGCACGGTACAATTCATACGCTAAATATAAAAGATAGGCCACGCCTAACCATTTCATGACAACCATAATCTGCGGAAACCTAATAAGAAGAGACCCAATGACAAAGGTGACAACAATCATTTGCATTGCATTGGCGCTGATATCGCCCAGAGCTGTCCATACGGTTTTTTTCATTCCGTAAGTCATGGCATAGGATACAACCAACACTCTTGGAGAGCCTGGAGTAATGAATAAGAATAAAATAATTTGGATGAATAGAAGAAAATTTATTGGTAACATTATTGTTTCAGTTTCTCAGGTTAATCTATTTGTTTATCCTAATTCTAAATTATTTCATCCATTAAGTTTATTAATAGATTAATAAAAATTTATTTTTTATCATTTGCAGCCTCTTGGTCCCATGAGCATATGGAATTAAAGAAAATAATTGAAAATTATTATTTTTAAAAAATTGAAAATATTGTCAAAAAAAAATTAGATACCCAATTCTAAATATGATTTTTCTATTTTTTTAAGAGCGATGGCATAAGTGGCCAATCTATAATTATTAAGGTTATATTTTTCCCTCATCTCTAATATTTCTTGAAAGGCTACTCGCATCGTGTCCTCTAGGCCGGAAGAGATGATATCCTCTTCATTGGCTCCGTAGACTAATTGATTAATCATATCTTTGGGAAGTTTATTGGGTGAAATTTGCTCTATAGCCTTGAAAATTGCCTCCCCTCTGTGCTCTTCGTATCGCTTGTTTAAACGACCCATACGTATGTGGCTAATATTTCTAATCCATTCAAAGTAAGAAACGGTGACTCCGCCTGCGTTTGCATAAATATCAGGAATGATAACCTTGCCCTTTTCACGTAATCGTTGATCCGCACGGTAGGTAATAGGACCATTAGCAGCTTCACAGATTATTTTCGCTTTAATACTATCAGCATTATCCAGAGACACTACATTCTCCAGTGCGGCAGGAATAAGAATATCACAATCATAAGATAGTAAATCGGCAGAGTTCTTGATGGTCTTAGTAGTGGGAAAATTTAAAATCGTATTATTTTCTAATTGGTATTTTTCCAATTCCTTAATGTCAATGCCCTTGTCATTAAATATTCCTCCATCTTTTTCGGCAATACCTATAATTTTAGCACCATTTTGAAATAATGCCTTGGCGGAATTAAATCCTACATTTCCAAATCCTTGGATAATAATGTTTTGATCACTTAATTCCTTATTTACTCCCGCTCGCTGAACTTCTTCAGGATGGCGAAAAAATTCTTTTAACGCTTCACAAACTCCTCTCCCTGTTGCTTCTAAACGTCCTTTTATCCCTCCGTGATCTACTGATTTTCCTGTAACGCAAGCCATATGATTGATGTCATCAGGGCGTAGACTTTTATATGCATCTAGTATCCACCCCATTTCTCTTTGTGATGTGCCCACGTCTGGTGCTGGTACGTCTCTTGCGGGACTTAGATAGCCTCTCCGGATTAATTCTCTTGCAAATTTTTTAGTTATTTTTTCCATTGATTCTTCATCATACTTTTGCGGATCAATTAATAATCCTCCTTTGGCACCGCCAAAAGGAACATCTACCACTGCACATTTAAACGTCATGAGAGAAGCGAGTGCTTCAATTTCTTCCTGATTCACATTAGTGGCAAATCTCAAGCCGCCTTTAGCTGGCAACCTGTGATTAGAATGCACAGCCCGCCATCCATGAAATATTTTAATTTCTCCTTTTAATTTAATGGGAAATTTTACTTGCAGAACAGAGCGGCAAGTTTTTAATATTTTTGCTATATTGGGATCAATATCAATATGATTAAGGGTATCGTTTACCATCATATTAACATTTTCCAAAAAAGAAGGTTTTTTATCTTGCTTTAGCATCTATGTTTTTAATTTATATTGATTTTAATCAACAATCCACAAAGGGATATTCTTATATGATATTCTCGTTGTCAAACACTATAATAATAGCTAAATCAGCTGGTATTTTATGGTAAATGTTATGTCTTTTAAATCAAGGCTTGGTTGGATATCTGCCGTGGAAAAAAATAATCAAATCATTTCAGTATCATTTGGAAAATCGAAGACCAAAGGCTCTTCAACAGAATTAAAAAAATTACAAAAAATATTAAGTAATTATTTTTCTGGGAAAACAAAAAAAATTACTTCAAATATTTTAATGGAGGGCACTAAACTTCAAATTAAGATTTGGAAAGAGTTGCAAAAAATTCCTTATGGACAAACAAAAAGTTATGGAGAGATTGCTAAAATAGTTAAAACGTCTCCTCGATATGTAGGAAATGTATGTGGACAAAATAACCATTTATTACTGGTTCCTTGCCATCGTGTTGTTCGCAGTGATGGAAATCTCGGGGGTTTTTCAGGACTAGGAGGTTTAACTTTGAAAAAACATTTACTCGATTTAGAACAATCAATTGATGAATAAATTCTTGATTATAGTTTTATGAAAATAATTATCCTACAACACATTGCTTGCGAGACACCTGGATACATTAAAGATTTGATGATTAAGGATGGGCTTGATTTAACCACTATTGAATTGGATGAGGGTGAAACGATACCTGATGACATTAAGCAGTTTGATGGAATGTTTTGCATGGGCGGTCCAATGGATACCTGGATGGAAAAAGACTATCCTTGGTTAGTTGAGGAGAAAAAAAAGATTAAGGAATTTGTTGTTGAATTGGAGAAACCCTTTTTAGGTTTTTGCTTAGGATGTCAATTGTTAGGAGAGGTAGTAGGAGGTCAAGTTGTCAAGTCATCGCCTCCAGAAATTGGCATTTTGGATATTCAGATGGGAGAAGAAAAAAAGGAAGATCATCTATTTTCTAGATTTCCAAATTCCATTAAAGCGTTACAGTGGCATTCCTATGAAGTAGCGGGATTAGAACGGAACAATGATGTTACGTTACTTGGCTCCTCGCCCTTAACCAAATATCAAATTTTTAAATACAAAGATCATGCTTATGGAATACAATTTCACATTGAGATTAAAGATAATACTGTCAGCAATTGGGGGTGTGTACCTGAATACAAAAATGCTTTGGAGGAAAGTTTAGGAAAGGGGGCTTTAAATAAATTTGAGACGATTGCAGCACAAAACATGAAAGATATGAATAATCTTGCCACTATAGTATATAAAAATTTTTTAGATATTTAAAATGAAAAATAAGTGGAATTCAATAGAAGAAAAAAAATATATTAAAAAATATAAAAACAATCATATCCCTCAAGACTTAGCGTTACGGATTTATACCACTCACTTATTAGGGAGAGAAAAAACATTGGTGTTACATGGAGGAGGTAATACATCTCTTAAGACAACTTCTAAAAATATTTTTAATAAAAAAATAGATATAATGCATATTAAGGGTAGTGGTTGGGATATGGGCTCAATTGAATATCCAGGGTTACCAGCAGTAGAGCTAAACCCTCTTAGGGCAACCCTTAATCTCAAAAAACTTAATGATTTTGACATGGTTAACCTTCAACGAAAATGTTTACTCAACTCCTCTTCTCCCAATCCTTCGGTTGAAACTTTATTGCATGCATTTTTACCGCACACTTATGTTGATCATACACATGCAAGTGCAATTTTGAGTTTAATTGATCAGCCTAATAATATTAAAATTTGTCAAGATGCATTTGGGGATAATGTCGGCATCGTTCCTTATGTAATACCAGGATTTGAATTAGCAAAAATAGCCTATAAAGTTTATACCCAAAATCCCAAAGTTATTGGTTTAATTTTACTTAAGCACGGAATATTCACTTTTGGAAATTCGGCAAAAGAAAGTTATGATCGAATGATTAAACTAGTTTCCATAGCAGAAAAAAAATTACAAAAGATTCCCAATAAGATAATAACTAGAAGAGCCCTTAAAAAAAATTTAACTATAGAAAAAAAATCTAATTTATTTTTACCATTAATTAGAAAATATCTATTTCATAAAGAAGAAGATGGAAGTTATACAAAATGGATTCTTAATATTCGTACAAATAAAAATATTATTAAATACTTAAATCATCCTAAATTAGAAAAATTCACTCAGCGCGGACCGATTACTCCTGATCACGTGATACGTATAAAACCTAAACCTTTAATAATTGATTTACGTAAAAAAACAGGAAAACAAATTGAAATAACAATAAAAAATAATATACAAAAATTTAAATCAGAATATAAAAAATATTTTTTAAGAAATAAAAAATATTTGCCTAATTCTAAAGAGTCAGATCCTAATCCAAGACTTGTTTTTATTCCTGGTTTTGCAATCATTGGAATTGGAAGAACTTTGAAAGAAGCAAGTATAGCCTCTGACTTAGCTGAGTGCACAGTTGATGTAATATCAAAGGCAGAATCTTTTGGTAAATTTCAATCAATTAATGAAAAAGAAGTATTTAAGGTTGAATATTGGCCACTTGAGCAAGATAAACTTAAAGGTACAATTCGCCAACCTTTTACTGGAAATATCGTTGTTATCAGTGGAGGTTGTGGAGCTATAGGATTAGCAACAGCAAGAGAATTTTTAAATGAAGGAGCAGAAGTTATTTTGTTAGAGAATAATCTTTTGAATATAAAAAATACACCTCAGGAAATTGCAAAAAATGCTAAAATTATTAGATGTGATGTAACAAATATTTTGGATGTTCAAAAATCTTTTGAGCAAATATGTTTAACTTATGGAGGTATGGATATTTTAGTTTCAAATGCAGGTGCTGCATGGCAAGGCAATATAGGAACTGTTTCAGATGAGATAATTAAAGAAAGTTTTGATTTGAATTTTTATGCTCATCAATATTTATCGCAAGAATCAATAAAAATTTTATTAACTCAAAAAACAGAAGGTGTACTTTTATATAACATCTCTAAACAATCTGTAAATCCTGGAAATAACTTTGGCCCTTATGGAATACCTAAGGCTTCTACATTGTTTTTAATGCGCCAGTATACCCTAGAGTATGGAAAGTATGGAATACGAGCAAACGGAGTAAATGCTGACAGAATAAGATCAGGAATAGTTACAGATAAAATGATTACTTCACGAGCAATGTCACGAGGTGTATCCAAAAAAAAATACATGTCCGATAATCTTTTGGAGAAAGAAGTTCTTGCCGAAGATGTAGCAAAAGGTTTTGTTGCATTAGCTAAAGCAAAAAAAACCACAGGAGATGTATTAACTATCGATGGCGGTAACATAGCAGCAGCATTGCGATAGTAAAAAACCACTAAATTAAAGAATTTTTTAGAACTCCAAAAAGCATATTTATATCAACAATTTGTTAATATTTTTATTCAAATTGAGATCAAAGACAATACTGTTAGTGATTGGGGTTGCGTTCCTGAATACAAAAATGCTCTGGAAGAAAGTTTAGGGGAAGGAGCTTTAAATAAATTTGAGACGATTGCAGCAGATAATATGAAAGATATGAATTCTAATGCTTCAATTCTTTACAAAAATTTTTGTAAGATATTATAGCTATACAATTTTAATATTAAAATGAAGGATTAGTATTTAAATTCCCCATCTTAATGCAGCAGTATGTACTGGACTGTCCCAGTGTTCGATTATTTTTTCATCTAGTTTTGTGATAGTGATAGAGCCACCAGCCATGTCTAATGAAGTGGTATAATTACCAACTAATGATCTTGTAACTTTAATATTATTGTGATCAAGAATTTTTTTTGCTTCATTAAATAACAAGTACAACTCCATTAATGGTGTTCCGCCGAATCCATTAATATGAAGTAAAACTTCTTGGTTATTTTCAGGTTTTAAATCACCCAATATCGCAGTCATCAATTCAGATGTAATTTCATTTGCAGTTTTAATTTTCTCTCTTTTTCTTCCTGGTTCACCGTGAATTCCAACTCCAAATTCCATTTCATCAGCCCCAATATCAAAAGTAGGTTTGCCTGCGGCAGGGACTGTACAACTTGTAAATGCAACACCCATGGATCCTGTTATTTTATTGACGTAATCACCAAAATTTTTACATTCTTCTAATGAGGCACCTGTTTCAGCTAAACTTCCAACAGTTTTTTCTACGATCATGGTTCCAGCCACACCTCGGCGACCTGTTGTAAAAGTTGAATCTTCAACAGCTACATCA
>PTLB01000045.1 GCA_002938255.1 Alphaproteobacteria bacterium MarineAlpha5_Bin3
TATCTTCTCGATAATCATATGGGTTATTTAGTTCACTTAGTATTTTTTTCATCGGTTCCAAGTTTCCTGATTCACTTGCCGCTGTTAATACCTCTTCTACCTTATGATTACGTGGTATGACATAAGGATTTGCAGATCGCATTAAACTTAAAGATAATTTTTTTGGCATTTTGTTTTGAGATTGTCTATTTTTCCATTCTTTAAACCAATCCACAAACTTATGATGTTGATAAAAACTATTATTAGGCAATTTATTCTTCATCAAGTCACAAAAAGTATTTGTATAGTCAGTATTATTTTGATGCATTAATGATAATAAATTATTAACAAGTTTTTCATCATTATTTTTTTCTCCAAATAAACCCAATTTTTGACGCATCATTGATAACCATTTTGATTGAAATTTTTCACTAAAACTATTTATTATTTCTTCTCCAATAGTAATTGCCTTTTTTTCATTATTATCAAGAAGGGGTATTAAGGTTTCAGCAAATCGTGAAACATTCCAATGTGCAATTAGTGATTGATTAATAAAACAATATCGGCCTTGATGATCAATGGAGCTAAAAACAGTTCTAGGATCATAATTATCCATAAATGCACAAGGGCCATAATCAATAGTTTCTCCTGAGATAGCCATGTTGTCCGTATTCATTACTCCATGAATAAAGCCAACACGCATCCAATCCACAACAAGATTTATTTGCGTATCAATAACAACCTTAAGCAATTCAATAGCATGATTATTTTCTTTTATTAATTCTGGGTAATGTCTATTAATCGTATAATTTAATAAATTCTTCAAAGTCCCCATATCATTTTTCATTGCAATAAATTGAAATGTTCCAACACGTATGTGACTTGCAGCTACTCTAGTTAGTATAGCGCCGGGTAAGGAAGTCTCTCTCATAATTTCCTCCCCTGTAGTAACTACTGCAAGACTTCTAGTAGTAGAAATATTCAATGCGTGCATTGATTCACTAATTATATATTCTCTCAACATAGGTCCAAGAACAGCCTTCCCATCACCTCCTCGAGAATAGGGAGTTCGACCAGATCCTTTAAATTGTATATCAAAACGTTTATTGTTAGGAGTTAGATGTTCGCCTATTACGACAGCCCTTCCATCACCAAGCATGGTAAAATGTCCGAATTGATGTCCTGCATAAGCCTGTGCGATAGTTTCTGAACCTTGAGGTAGTGTATTCCCAGCAAATAGAGAAGCAATATCCCTATCTTTTAAAGATCTAAAATTTAAGCCAAGTTCTTTTGATAGTTTTTGATTAAGAATAATTAGTTTAGGAGAATGAACTTTTACTGGTTTAACTCGTGACATCATTAATTCCGGCAAGCGGGCATAACTATTATCAAATTGCCAACCAATATTAGAGAGTGTGGGCATTATTTCTTCCATAAAGTACTGTTTTCTTAATATTACCTTATTTTAATCACGAACCTGCCAAATTTCAAATGGATAATAAAGTAAGTGGTACAGGGACGAAATACGTATTTTTCATAATAATATTCATTATATTTAGTTCCTCTTTATTTATGTCCCTGGCCACTAGAAAAATAGTGAAATAGAATTATATCTTTAATTTCTTTTTATGATCCATTCTTTGAGTTTTTTTATACCTTCTAAGATATTAGGGCAAATTAGTTTTAAAAAATTATCATTTAATAATTTAGAATTTTCCACTATTTTTAATGCATTCGCACCGTCAAAATCAACAAAAGCAATTCTTGAAATCAATAATTCCTTATTTATGCCAAAATCAGAACCAGGTAACATGGCAAACCCTATATCTTTTATAATTTTATTACATAGCGTCTTGCTATCGGTAATTTCATTTGTTTTTTTAATAATATTTGTAAAATCACAAATCATATAAAATTCCCTTGTGTTTTTTGACATTTGACACTAACAGAAGATAGAATCGCATCTACTAGATTTTAATTTAAGGGATTTTAGGGAGTTGTAAAATCACCACTCCATGTCATTGGCCAATCACTACCATCTGGAGAGACATTTCCACCAAATACATATTTTCCACTTTGAGTTACCCCGGCATATTTCGGCTCATCACCTAATGCGTGGCCTGTGAAACAGGTCTGCTTTACTTGTTTAAATTATGTTGGTTGTGGCCACCACCTGTCAGACAACTAGCGGTATAAATAATACCCTCCTATCTTCATTTTTAAGCTTATGCTTTTTTTAATTTATCGCAACAGTCATTAAGAAAAATAATTTACCTAAATATGGTGAGAATGGGGGGAAATATATTTATTCATACTAAAACAACAGTAACAATAAAAAAAATAGCAAAATAACTAAAAGCACTATTATTAGGTTATTGTTTTGATTGCCGCGAATAAAAATTTTATGACAAACTTTACACTCAATTTTTTCAGTCTTGCCTGATGGTCCAAATCCAATCTTTACTTCCAACAGTTTTGTTTTGGGGTGATAATTAAAGTAACAAAAAACAAATAGTAGTTTTTCTAACATTTACCTTTTCACTATATATTTTCTAAAAATGTAAGTTAATAGATAAATATAATAAATGAATAAATATTGATCCAATTTTACCCTTATTTTTCTAAGTTCATTACATTCAATGGATCTTGGGGATAAGTTAATCAAATACCAATATTTTATTATTCTTTACCAGTTAATAAAAAGACTCTATAATTTTGTTTATGAATACTTTTGATGAAAGAGAGAAAGCCTTTGAGGCAAAATTCAAACAAGATGAAGATGTAAAATTTAAACTTAAAGCAAAAAGAAATAAACTTCTTGGAAAATGGGCTGGTGAAACTTTGCAAAAAGAAAATCTCGAAGAGTATATTAAAGAAGTAAGAGAATCAAATTTAGTAAAACCGGGAGACGAAGATATTATAGAAAAGATCATGAAAGATTTTTCCTCAAACAATAAAGAAATAACTCGTGAGGAACTGCTTCAAAAATTTACTGAATGTGAAAAAAAAGCTAGAGAAGAATTAATTGAACAAAATTCATAAATATTCCCAGAAATATATATTAAATTATAAAAACTTATTGAGTGGGTAGATCTACTTTTAATATATAATTAGGATTTTTTGATTGCTTAATTATTGTAGGAATTATCTCTTTATACGCGTCCCAAAAACCATTTTTTGGTGGTGGCATCTGTTCTTTCAACACATCGTGAAGTTTTTTTAAATTGTATGCAGGAACCATTGGAAACATATGGTGCTCTAGATGGTATTCCATGTTCCAGTTTAGGAAACTAAAAAAAGGATTTAATTTGACGGTTCTGACACATAATCTGTGATCCTTTATATTATTTTTTAATCCAGCATGTTGCATAAAATGTATGCACTGCATAAAGGTCGTTCCATACATAAAAGGTAAAAGCAAATAAAGAGTTGGAAGCCAACTTTTTAAGATTAGAGAAAAAATTATTATAGTCAGCCAAATAGAAACATGAATTCTTGCAAATAATCTACAAGAAGGTCTTTTTTTTTCTGGTATACAATCTTCCATAACAGGTGTCACTATTCCGATTGCGTGCTTAATTGTCTCCAAATGAAAGAATAAAAAAGTTTTATGAATAATTAAAAGATTCCCACCAGGTATGTGCATCAGTAAAACATAAAATAAATCCGTCGGTTTAGTAATTTGTATTTCATAATCATAAGGCCCATCGGTTGATAGGGTGTGGCTATGATGACGAAAATGACTCCATCTCCATCGAACTGGTTCATAACTATACATAAATGAAGTAATTTGATAAAAAATTTCATTTAACCAGCGAGACTTAAAGGCAGATTTATGACCACAGTCATGCCATATAGGATTTGATGACATATAAATATTACCATAAACAAAGAACCAAAACACAGCCCACCAAGTTCCCCAGTTTATAAAAGCCATATATCCAGAAAAAACTAAAACAATGATCCAAACAGAGACATGTTTAATACCTTGCCAATCAGAACGTTTGATTAGATTTTGATATACTTGCTTATCAATGTCACATTTGTACCATTTGTTTAAATCTACCTTCATATAAAAAACAACGTTAATTTTATAGTCCTTACAAGGAAGGTTGAATTAAAAAAAGCAAACATAGGATTTTTATTAAAAGTTCAAAGATTCATATAATCTTTTAAATGTTTATTTTCATCTTTATATTTCTCTATTACGTGATTGACTACATCTCCAACAGAGACGATACCCAGAATTTTTTTTCCTTCCACTATAGGGATATGCCTAATTTTATTTTGGGTTATTATTTCCATAAGTTCAGTGACAGAGGTATTGAGATTACAAGTAATTATTTCTTTGGTCATTATATTAGTGACTAGTAAGTCGTTATTAAATTCGTCCTTAAAAATAAATCGAGCAAGGTCGCGTTCAGAAACTATTCCGATTATATCGTTATTTTGTTTGCTCACTACCGGCATAGCTCCAATATTGTGTTTTTGAAGTTTTTCACTAGCGGACTTTAGGGTGTCAAGTTCACTTAACGTAAAACATTTTCTTTTAGAAAGTTTAGTAACAAGTCCTCCTATCATAGCTTTACTCAACTAATTTTATCATTTTTTGAGTTTCAACAATAACGCCAGCGTTTTCTCTCATTTTAATAATGTCTGTGTCTTTCAGCATTTCTTGCATAGTTTCCATTGAAGGAATTTATAAAACTGCATGTATTTTATTTTCATTACCTTCTTCATTATTACTCAATTATAACTTCTTCAATATACTCCCAATAAAACCATGTGTTAACCTAAAAATAACCCCCTTAATTTTTAGGGAAATAGTGGTATAGTAAGTGAAAAATATACTCATTAAAGGAGAATAAATATGGCTAAGGGAAAAAATCCTAGAAAAGAAAAGAAAAAACCTAAAAACAAGAAAGATAAAAAATCTAAGTCCAAAAAAAGAAGTTAGTTTAAAACTGCACGGGAATATCTATTTTAAATTTCTAAAATTATAAATAATATAATTTATGGGTCAAAATAAAGTCGTTGCCGCAATAATTAAAAAAAATAATCTATTTTTAATAGTTCAAAGAAATAGGAATAAGCATCTTGGTTTAAAATGGGAATTTCCTGGAGGTAAAGTTCTCTCAAACGAGACATCCAAAGAGGCATTAATCAGGGAGATAAAAGAGGAGTTAAACGTTACAATTAACGTGCAGGAAAAAATTGCGGAAGAAAAATACAAAGATGATAAAATAGATATAGTTTTACACTATTTTCTATGTACACTTCAAAACGGCAGTATGGTGCTTAACGAACACGAAAATTTTGCTTGGGTGAAAAAAAAGGATTTTAATAAATATAATTTTGCCGAAGGAGATGGTAATATTCTTTCTTTGTTATAATTTTTTTAGATTTGGAGGATTTATGGAGACAAGTTTTAAATCACGCTCATTCAAATTTGTTTATTGGATTATGCTAATTTTTTTAGTAGGAGATACACTAGATACAATTTATCGTTCTGTTGTGAATGGTTATTTGGGAGAGGGCACAACTTTCCCAGGAAGTGATGTTCTTATTCAACCGACTACAACTGATATGGTTGTATTTCTAATCATTATAATTGGAGTGATTTATGGGATATATCTTTTATACAATCTTAAAAAAGCTGGTGGTTATTGGGTTGTAGGTTCAAACATTGTGTTTATAATTTATGCTTCAATATTTGGTCCAATTGCTGAAGTTGGATTTTCTTCAGTCTTGCCAATTATTGCTCTTTATTTTGCTATTTATATTATTTTAGCTATCTGCGTTCCTTGGTTTTATTCAGATAAATTTGAATAGAAAGAATAATTTATAACATAAACCCTTCGTTAAGATTTATACCTATACGAAGGGTTGATGATAGTAATGAAAATTTAGAGAATTTTAATAACTTCTTTTGCAGCTCTTAAACCCGATCTGGTTGCCCCAGCTACAGTTGCCCATTCCTCGGCTGTGGCTTCACCGGCGGTAAAAATTCTATCACCAACAGACTGCCTTAAAACTTTGCGTAAATGAAAAGATCCTGGTTCTGCTGAAGCATATGAGCCCAAGGTAAAAGGATTTGAAGCCCAGCTGGTAGCGTGAGCTTTTATCAAAAGCTTTTCTACCTTTGATCCAAATATTGATTTCAGCTCACCAAGAACAAAATCTATTGATGCCTCTTCACCGACATTCTCCAGTTCACGTGCAAATTCTCCCCCTGCATCAAAGTAAGACAAATTGCTACCGCTAGAGTTAGTGAGACCTGCAACACCTCTGGGGATAGGTGCGTTTTGACTATTTAACTTATAGTAAATATAACCATCCTTATCGTGTGGAAAAAAATCTTTTTTGAATTGAAGGGCTATATGATTGTAAATACCCATACTAATGCCAGAAAAAGAATCATATTTTTCCATTGCCAGCATAGGGATAAATTTAATTTTTCCTGAAGCTAAAACACCTGTGGATACAGTAAGTATGCAAGTCTGAGAAGAAATAGTTCCTTTGTTTGTTTCTATTTTAACTCCTTGGCCGCCCCATTTTATTGTTTGGGCTTTGGTATTAAATTGCACTGGAACGTTTCTCCATCTATGTTTCACAAGAGCACCGTATCCTTCGGAGCAAAACCAACTATTGGTTTCAGGCTCTAAATAATTCCACCAATCCATGCATGAAAAATGATCAAAGTCTTTTGCCATGTCATAAGGACCTATAATTAGGTGGGCTGTATCATACCATTCGGAGGATTTGTTTGAGACAGCTTCTGAAGGCGCAATATCTTTATTGCTTGACCTACCAATGTCTTTTAGGATGGAATTATATTGATCCCACAGGGGCTTGTCTTCCGGTGATATTAATTTTTTATTTCCTACATAAACAGACTCATATTCTTTATCTTCATACAGATTGAAACCTTCGATGTTGTTTTCATTCCAATAGTGCACGTATGGATTGGTTTTGTTATTTGTAATCCAGTGAGCCCCCATGTCATAAGGAACCCCAAAAAAGGCATTATCAGTGTAACAACGACCGCCTATACGGTTGTTTGCCTCTATACAAATAACGGACTTACCTTTTTTCAAAAGATATTCAGTGGCCGCTAATCCTGAGGCACCGGCGCCAATAACAATAACATCTGGATCTGAAGCTAGAGAAATCTTTGGTAAATTTATTAATGCTGAAACGGATAGAATGGACGAGATAAACTGTCTTCGATTAAAAAAATTAAACTTTTTATGTTTATCCATTAACAACTATTATATGACTTCAGAGATTATTTTGTACTAAAAAATATTCTATTTAATTTTTTATTAACTTTTTCATCTCAACATTCCTCGTGTTTGGTGGTAGAATAATCAATAATGATTTGTATTAAAGCAGAAATACCTGAAGAATTGTCATTAATAGATGACGAGCTTAAAGCCATCTACCATAGCACAGATACGGTCTGTTTTTTTATTTTCAAAACACGAGAAAAGAGCAACGAATTTATGGAGAAAACAAAAGGAATGCAGAAGGCTGAAAGAGAAGAAGTATACAAAGAATATAGCTAATTCTTTTCTCAACATTCCTCGTGGTTGGTGGTAGGATAAAAGATTGATGGAGCAGAAAAATGAAAGTTTTAAAAATTCTTGAAG
>PTLB01000046.1 GCA_002938255.1 Alphaproteobacteria bacterium MarineAlpha5_Bin3
CTAAGTTTCAAGGTTACCAAAATGATCCTAATGAAGTTATGGGATCAGGAGATGTAAAATATCATTTAGGTGTTTCTAGTGATAGAGAATTTGAAGGAAAAAAAATACATATCTCTCTTGTTCCTAATCCTTCTCATTTAGAGGCTGTTGATCCAGTTGTTATAGGAAAAGTTAGGGCAAAACAAACACAACTAAAAGATAAAACTAATGATAAGGTTTTTGGTCTTCTAATTCATGGTGATGCCGCAATGGCTGGACAAGGAATAGTTGCTGAAACATTTGCTATGTCGCAACTAGTAGGTTTTCGAACTGGAGGAACTATTCATTTTGTAATTAATAATCAAATCGGATTTACAACAATGCCACAATATGGACGTTCAGCCCCTTATTGTACAGAGATAGCCAAAATGGTTCAGGCGCCTATTTTCCATGTTAATGGAGATGATCCAGAAGCTGTAGTTCATGTTTGTCGCATAGCAACAGAGTTCAGAAATAAATTTAAAGTAGATGTAGTCGTAGATATGTTCTGTTATCGTCGTTCAGGTCACAATGAAGCAGATGAGCCATCTTTTACCCAACCTTTAATGTATCAAGCTATAAAAAAGCACCAATCAACAGTAAAAATATATGAAAAACAATTATTAGAAGAAAAAATTTTGACTAATGAAGAGTTAAAAAAAATACAAACTAATTTTAAAAAATTTCTTGATAAGGAATTTGAGTCCGCAAAATCATATAAACCTAACAAGGCAGATTGGCTTGAGGGAGATTGGACAGGATTATCTACAGCATCTTTTGATGCTAGAAAAGGAGTGACTGCGGTTAAAGAAAATGAATTACAAGAAATTGCAAAAGCAATTCATCTAATACCTACGGATTTTAATATTCATAAGAAAATAAAAAAAGTATATGAGGAAAGACAAAGCTCTATTCATGAAGGCAAAGCCATTGATTGGTCTACAGCTGAAGCTTTAGCTTTTGCAACTTTATTAAAAGAAGGCTATGGAGTTAGATTATCTGGGCAAGATACTGGGCGAGGGACATTTAGCCAACGTCATGCTGTTCTATACGATCAAACTAATGAAAAAAGATTTGTTCCCCTAAGACACTTCATAAAACAACAAGGGTACTTTGAAATAATTGATAGTTTTTTATCTGAGTATGGAGTTCTAGGATTTGAATATGGTTATTCACAATCTGACCCTAAAACACTTGTTGTATGGGAGGCACAATTTGGAGATTTTGCAAATGGAGCACAAACCATCATTGATCAATTTATTACTACTGGAGAAAGAAAGTGGTTACGGATGTCAGGTTTAACCTTACTTTTACCTCATGGTCATGAAGGCCAAGGTCCAGAACATACAAGTTCCCGTTTAGAGCGATTTTTACAAATGTGTGCTGAAGATAATATTCAAGTTGCAAACTGTACAAGTCCTGCAAATTATTTTCATATATTGAGACGACAACTTCATCGTAAATTTAGAAAGCCTCTTGTTATTTTGACACCTAAATCAACTTTGCGTCATAAAAAGAATGTTTCAAGTATAGATTATTTTATTAATGGATCAACTTTTCATAGGGTTCTTCGAAATGAAATAACTAAAGAAGAAGAGAAAAAAATAAACCGCATAATTATTTGTTCCGGTAAATTGTATTTTGAACTCCAAGATTATATTCAAAAATTACAAAAAGAAAATGTTTTCATTCTTAGATTAGAACAAATATACCCTTTTCCTTATGATGTTTTTTCTAAAGAATTTAAAAGATTTGTTGAGTGTGAAATAATTTGGTGCCAGGAAGAACCAAAAAATATGGGTGCTTATGGTTTTGTAAAAAGACGTATTGAAAGTGTGATGAAAGAAATAAACATGAAACAGGAAAAATTATTATATATAGGTAGAAGAGCCGCAGCTTCTCCTGCAACTGGTGTTTTTGATCGCCATTTGGCTAATCAAAAAAATATTCTGCGATTGGCTGTAGAAGCAGAGAAAAAAGAAATTTTAAATATGTGGAGTGGAGTTTCTCTTGTGAAATATCAACTCCCAATTGAATAAATTTCCTAAAGTGGTACATAAGGTTTAAATCTAAATGTCTGTTGAATTAATAGTCCCAATACTTGGCGAGTCCATTACAGAGGCAACTGTTACTAAATGGTTAAAAAAGATTGGAGAATCTTTCGAGGTCGATGAATCTTTGGTGGAAATTGAAACAGATAAAATAACCGTGGAAGTTCCAGCCCCAAGAGCAGGTGTGTTATCAGAAATTAAAGTAAAAGAAGGAAATGATGTAAATATCGGGGGTGTACTTGGTATCATTGGAGAATCTGATGGAGTGACTCCATCTAAAGAAAAAAAGCAATTACAAGAAGAAGTTGTTAAGGAAGAAAAAACAAAAACTAAACCAGATCAAAATAATCAGAATAATTTAAAAAAAGATTCTAAACTTTCTCCATCTGTAAAAAAAATACTTGAGGAAAATAATCTAGATTCAAGTAAAGTTAAATCTTCTCGTGAGGATGGAAGGTTAACTAAGGCTGATGTTATGGAACATTTAAAAAATCTATCCCAAAATAATAAAAAATCAACTGTGGAGAGAGAAAAAATTGTTCCCATGTCAAAAATTAGACGTACCATTGCCACCAGATTGAAAGAAGCACAGAATACCGCAGCCATTCTGACAACATTTAATGAAGTTGATATGTCTGAAATTATTAAAGTGCGAGAAGCAAAAAAAGAAGATTTTATCGGACGTTACGATGTAAAACTTGGTTTCATGTCATTTTTCGTCAAAGCTAGTGTAATGGCTTTACAGGAGTTCTCTGCGGTGAACGCAGAAATTCGAGATGAAAATATTATTTATAAAAATCATTTTGATATAGGAATAGCTGTTGGTACTGAAAAAGGTCTTGTTGTACCTGTTTTAAAAAATGCAGATAAAATGACATTTGGAGATATTGAAAAACAAATTATTGAATTAAGTACCAAAGCAAAAGAAGGAACATTAACAATGGATGATTTGTCTGGGGGGACTTTTACCATCTCTAATGGCGGGGTTTACGGATCCATGCTTAGTACTCCTATAATCAATTATCCCCAATCAGGTATTTTGGGAATGCACAATATTATAAAAAGGGCTGTGGTGGTTGATGATGAAATTGTTATACGTCCGATGATGTATTTGGCCTTTAGTTACGATCACCGCATAATAGACGGCAAGGAAAGCGTTGGTTTTTTGCTAAAATTAAAAGAGTTGCTAGAAAGTCCGTCTGCGATTATTTTGGGTATTTAAATGGTTGATTATGATTTAATCATAATTGGTTCCGGACCAGGAGGATATGTTGCTGCCATACGTGCCGCTCAGCTTGGTATGAAAGTGGCATGCGTGGAAAAAGAACCGACTTTGGGTGGTACATGTCTAAATATTGGCTGTATCCCATCTAAAGCATTATTAAATTCATCTGAAAAATATATAGAATTAAAAACTCATGCTGAAGAACACGGCATTAAAACGGGAAAGGTTGCTTTAGATCTTTCTACTTTAATGCAGCGCAAAGATAAAATTGTTAAACAACTAACAGCAGGAATTGGTTTTTTATTTAAAAAAAATAAAATTACGTATTTGAATGGAACAGCATCATTTGTTGATAAACAAAACATCAAAGTTAAATCTACTAAAGAATTAACACTATCTGCAAAAAATTTTATCATTGCGACGGGTTCTTCTTCTATGGAAAGACCGGGCATAACTGTAGATGAAAAAAAAATTGTAACATCAACAGGCGCTTTATCCTTGTCCGCGGTTCCAAAAACCATGTTGGTAATTGGTGGAGGATACATTGGTTTGGAGATGGGATCTGTATGGTCTAGGCTGGGAACCAAAGTAACAGTTGTTGAAAAATTGGACCGCATTGTACCAACAATGGATGGAGAAATTGCCACAGAATTTATGAAATCATTAGAAAAGCAAGGACTCGAATTTAAATTATCGCATAAAGTTGTTGCAACCAAATCTGGATCAAAAGATGTTGAAGTAACAATGGAATCCGAACAAGATAAAAAACAAGTAAAAGATAAATTCAATGTTGTCCTGATGTCGATTGGAAGAAAGCCTAATACGGAAGAATTAAATCTAGAAAAAATTGGCGTTAAACTAAATGATCAACAAGCTATTGAAGTTGATCAACAATATAAAACAAGCGTTGATAATATTTATGCAATTGGTGATGTGGCGCCAGGTCCCATGCTAGCACACAAAGCAGAAGAAGAAGGAGTTGCTTGTGTGGAAATCATTAATGGTCAAAAAACCCACATGAATTATGATACCATACCTGCGATTGTTTATACCAATCCTGAAGTTGCCTCTGTTGGTAAAACAGAAGAACAACTAAAAGAATCAAAAACAGAATACAAAGTTGGAAAATTTCCTTTTATGGCGAATGGCCGTGCCCTTACAACGTCAGAATCAGAAGGGTTTGTCAAAATTTTAGCGGATAAAAAAACAGATGCAATATTAGGCGCACATATAATAGGACATGATGCAGGGCAGTTGGTTGCAGAGATTGTGACGGCTATGGAATTTGGCGGGAGCGCAGAAGATATAGCCCGTATTTGTCATGCACATCCAACAACAAGCGAGGCCGTCAAAGAAGCGGCATTAAACGTTGATGGAAGATCAATTCATATTTAATATTTTTTAAAGATTAAATGCTATAAATTTTATAATGGAAAAACGACTCGAAAATAATAGTTTTACCAAATTATATTTTGGAACGTGGAATAGAAAGTCTCCTTTTTTTCAATCAACTCAAAAATATGGAGCAAAGGCATATGACATATACTGTCATATGTATTTGCCTATATATTACGATGATCCTATAAAAGAATACTGGGCTTTAGTTAATGATGTTACTTTGTGGGATGTAAGTGTTGAAAGAATTGTGGAAATAACAGGCCCTGATGCTTCAGAGTTTACGAACTATTTAACTTGTCGAGATTTAACCAAGTGTGCTGTGGGACAAGGAAAATATATGTTGGTTACTGCTCCCGATGGAGGCATTGTAAATGATCCTGTACTGATGCGTATTGGAGAAAACCAATGGTGGATGGCCCTTGCAAACAATGATGCAGGGCTTTATGCGCTTGGAGCAGCTGTTAATTCCAAGTTTAATGTCAAAGTAACAGAACCAGAAGTGTATCCACTTCAGGTCCAAGGCCCTAAATCAATCAAGGTTATGCAAACATTATTTGGAGATAAAATTTTACAAGTAAAATATTATTGGACTCTCGAAACTGATCTTGATGGCATTCCTGTTGTCATTAGTCGAACGGGATGGACAGGAGAAATGGGATACGAAATTTATCTTCGTGATCCTTCACGAGGTAATGAATTATGGGAGCGTATTATGGAGGCTGGAAAGCCACATAGTATTAGACCAATTGCTCCGTGTGAAGCTAGAAAAATCGAAGCAGGAATTTTAAATCACGGTCAAAGTATGAATATTGAAAATAATCCATATGAAATCATGGGGTTTGAGCGATTAGTGGAAGATCAAAGTGCAGATTACATAGGCAAACAGGCTCTTGCAAAAATAAAAAAAGAAGGAGTCAAAAAAAGAATGGTTGGCATTAAGGTTGCCTTGGAAAGAGCAGCGTTATGGATGGAAGATGCATGGCCGGTATACAAAGACGGAAAACAAATTGGGAAAATAACGGATCTTGCTTGGTCTCCAAGATTAGAAAAAAATATAGGCTTTGTTTGGTTAGAAACAGAACATTCATCTCTAGGCACAGAATTGGAAATTCATTCAATAGATGGAAAATTGAAAGGAGTTACATCTGAAATTCCTTTTATAGACGCAAAGAAAAAAACTCCATCTGTAAAATTATACTAATTTTTAAAATTACTTATTTTTTATTTCTTTTGGATTACACTTCTTTCTTTTCATTTTCTTCAGGTATTTCTTTTTAATTTTATCAGGATAATAATCGTAAGGGCAAGCTGCGTATTTGTATGCTCTACCAGTAGGTTTATTTTCATATTCTTTTAATCTTTTAGGTAACTCATTGTTTTTACTTATATCAACTACTCCAAAATCCCACGATCCCGCTTGAGGTGTGCCTTTAGTGTAAGCAATTATTTCACCAGCTGTTATTTCAAGTGGAGGTTTTACACTAATATTGGGTGCTGAAACTTGATTTTCATCTATAGGAATATTTCCTAAATGTTTCAATATTCTATCAGAAGGTGTATCTAGATGGTCAAAGCGATATACAATTTCACAACCAACCTGAAACATTAAACGCCATTGAACTTCTTTTAATCCCTGCAAGCGGTAGCGTGTTTGCATTATCAAGTAAGAATCAATAGGTGCATATACTGGAACAGGCTTATCAATAATTACTCTATTATCCGAATGCCCTTTATTTTTTAAAAAAATATAACTGTGACCTTTTAAATAGCCTTGTGGAGTTAATCCCCATCTTTTTAATTGTTTAATTTGGGAAAAGTCTGTGATTTCATGTGTAAAAACAGGTTTTGGATTACTAACACAATTTTCCATTTTATTTCCATCAAAAATATCATAAAAATTATCCATCGTGTTGTATCCTAAGGCGATACTTTCTTGCCATGCATAATCTGGGTTTTGTTGACAACCTAAAATTGATGTATTTTCTTCATCATTAGGTTTTTCTGAACTTGAAAAAATAACTTCCTGATATCTTTTTTCTCCAAGCATTTTTTTAAAACATTTATTTAAGGCTGGATCATTTAAGTTGTATTTGTTTTTCTTAATATTTAATTTATTTTCTACTACTTTGTTCAAGTCATCAGATTTTTGTTTTTGTTTTGATGCATCAGATTGGCAGGAATTATTGACTAATTTGTAACCCTCAGGACATGAATTTGATTCATTATATTGCTCGTTACTTGCAACAACAGTATTAGTTTTTAGTTCAGAAAGACATTTATGAAATACCTTAAAATCATTCTTCCCAGGACTTTTGGAAAATTGTTTTGTTATGAGATTATTATATGATTGATTAGACAATTCATTTTGAAGACAAAGCTGCAATTTTGTATTTGATTGTGAGACCAATAATTTTTCAACACATTGATCTGCGGCACCTTCCATTTCTTGTGAAATACTAGATTTATATTCAATTGCTTTTTTATAATCCTTTTCACTCAACTTTTCTTTTAGGCATTGTTGATATTCATCATCATTAAGACTAAAAATATTGAAGTTTGGTGAAATATTGTAGAATTCGTAAAGCCAATAAATGTTAGCTTTTGTTGTACTGGATATTATGAGAAACAAAAAAATGAAAAATATAAATTTCATTTTCATTTTATTAGTCCATTTGTGTAAGCTTTATTTGAATAACTTGAATTAGATATTC
>PTLB01000047.1 GCA_002938255.1 Alphaproteobacteria bacterium MarineAlpha5_Bin3
AATAATAAATAAATATTTAAATTATAATAACGTTTAATAATTTAATAATGAAATATTTCTTAATATCATTTTTTTTTCATTTCTTTTACTCAAGTGTAATTCTATCAAATGATATTTATGAAACAAATTTTCATAAAATTGAAATTACAAATGAAAATATATCTATCGCTAAAGTTAGAGAAATAAATAAAATAAAAATTATTAGTATTGAAAATATTTTTGACAAAATATTAACTAAAAGTGAAAAAAATAAATTAAAAAGATTGGATAATTTAGATCAGAGTTTAGAATATTTAATTAAAAATATTATTATTGAAAATGAATTTATTTCTAAAAATATTTATAAGGCAGATATTAAGATTAATTATGATAAAGATAAAATTATCAATTTATTTCGTTCAAATAAAATAAACTATTCAGATATTCAATCACCAATATTTTTAATTGTAGCTACAGAAGAAAAGGCTTTAACATATAATGGCTTATCAATTAATAATTCTTTTTATAATTATGATATTAATATTGAAAATAATCTTGTTCAATTTATTTTACCTGATCTTTCACCAAATGACAGATTCATTACTCCTTACAATAAAATTGTGAATATGGATCTAGCTTCATTAAGTAAATTATCTAATAAATATCAATCTAATCATATTTTGTTAATTTATCTTAAGCATCAAGATAATATTATTGTTTTGGATTTAAATCTTTTTTCATTAAAAGAAAAAAATATTACTTTTATTAAAAAATTAAATTTTCCAATTCTTTCAGACTATCATCCTAAGTTATATGAATTTATTAATAATTGGTGGAAAATAAATAATTTAATAGACAACTCTGAAATTAACCAAATAATGTGTGAAATTCAAAACGAAAATATTGAAGAATTATATTTAATAAATTTAAAGATTAATTCACTAAGTCAAATAAAATCTAATATTGTTAACAAAATTAAGTTTCAAAAAAATAATAATAAAATTACTTTTTATGGTAATTATAAAATGTTATTTTATGGTTTAAGTCAAAATAATTTAGATATAAAAATCAATAAATCTGATCAATGCATAATTAAACTTGCTTCTTGATGGAACAATCTTATTTTAATTATAATTTAAAACCCGGATTAGCCATAGATGATTTTTTTGTCAGTACTTCAAATAAAAAAGCATATAGCTTTATACTTAATAATAAAATTGATAATAAAAAAATTCTATTAATAGGTCCAAATAAATCAGGTAAAACACACCTTGGTAAAATTTGGCAAAAAAACAATAATGCAGTTTCTTACGAAAATAATTTTGAAATAATTCTTAATTATAAAAAGAATATTTTTATTGATGATTTTCTTAAAAATATTAACGAAGAGCAAATTTTTCATTTAATTAATCATTGTTCAATCAATAAACTCACTATTTTATTAACTTCTAACAAAGAATTGTTTGAACACAATTTTCTTTTGAAAGATTTAGTATCCAGATTAAAAACTTTTAATTTATTACGAATTAATTTGCCCGATGATGATCTAATCATTAATCTTATTATTAAATTATTACATGACAAACAAATAATTATTAAGAATAAGGAAATTTTTCACTACATTTTAAAACGTATTGAAAGATCCTATGAGGATACTTTTCTATTAATTGAAAATATTGATAAATTATCATTGGAAAAAAAGAGAGAATTAACAATACCATTAATAAAAAAACTACTATAATAGGCCATAAAAATGAATACCTATAGAACTCATTATTGTTCAGATTTGTCTATTCAGAACCTTGATCAAGATGTTGTATTGTCTGGATGGATTGATACAATGAGAGATCATGGAAATTTACTATTTATCGATCTTCGAGACAATTATGGTATAACACAATGCGTAGTTGATTCTTCAAACCCAAATTTCGAACAAATAAATGCACTTAATCATGAAACTGTAATAAAAATTACAGGTAAGGTTCTAAAAAGATCTTCTGACACAATTAATACATCTCTTAAAACAGGAGAGATTGAAATAGTAATAAAAGCATTTGAAATTTTATCAAAATCAGACATTTTACCTTTACCAGTTAATTCTGACATTGAATATGGTGAAGAAGTAAGATTAAAATATAGATATTTAGATCTTAGACGCAATAAACTTCATAAAAATATTTTACTTCGAAATAAAGTTATTTCTTCAATTCGCACTAAAATGCTTAAAAGAGGATTTATAGAATTTCAAACTCCTATATTAACTTCTACTTCCCCCGAGGGAGCAAGAGATTATTTGGTGCCATCGAGAATTCATCAAGGTAAATTTTATGCATTACCACAAGCTCCACAACAATTTAAGCAATTGGTGATGATTGCTGGATTTGACAAATATTTTCAAATAGCTCCTTGTTTTAGAGATGAGGATAGCAGGTCGGATCGTTCTCCAGGTGAGTTTTATCAATTAGATTTTGAGATGAGTTTTGTTACTCAGGAAGATGTATTTGAGGCAATAGAGCCTGTTTTATTTGAAATATTTGATGAAAACAAATCATTCAGTAGAGATAAATCCGCCCAAGTAGGTAAATATCCTTTCCCTAAAATTCCATATCATGAATCTTTAGAAAAATATGGAACAGATAAACCTGATTTGCGGAATCCCTTATTAATTAAAAATTGTACTGAAGTTTTTGTTGATTCAAATTTTAAGATATTTGCAAATAAAGTTAAAAAAGGATCTGTAGTTAAGGGGATTCAAATTACAAATACAGAAGACAAACCTAGAAGTTTTTTTGATAAACTAAATGATTGGGCTAAAGAAGAAGGTGAGGCTGGATTGGGGTATATTACATACCAACAAGGCGAATATAAAGGACCTATAGCAAAACATTTATCGAAAGATAAGCTTGAAACTTTAAAGCTTAATGAAGGAGATTCCATATTTTTTGTATGTAACAGTATTAAAGAAGCGCAATTATTTTCTGGTAAAGTTAGAGATAAACTTTGTATGGAATTAAATTTATTAGATAAAAATTCATTTCAATTCTGTTGGATTGTTGATTTTCCAATGTATGAGATTGATGAAAAAACAAACAAAATTCAATTTAGTCATAATCCTTTTTCCATGCCACAAGGAGAAATGGAATCATTAAAGAAAATGGATCCTTTGGAAGTTAAAGCATATCAATATGATATAGTCTGTAACGGAGTTGAATTGTCATCAGGAGCTATTAGAAATCACAAACCTGAAATTATGTATAAGTCTTTTGAAATTGCTGGATATAATAAGGAAACAGTAGAAAAAAAATTTTCTGGCATGCTTAACGCACTGAAATTTGGTGCCCCACCTCATGGCGGAAGTGCTCCGGGCATAGATAGAATGGTGATGTTATTAGCTGATGAACCTAATATTAGAGAAGTCATTGCTTTTCCAATGAATCAGCAGGCTATGGATTTAATGATGAACGCCCCATCTGAAATTGAAAAAGATAGACTTGAGGAGTTGGGTCTAAAACTAATAGATAAAGATTAATCCAGTTCCTACAATAGCTAATACAGTTCCTATCCAAGCTCCCAATGTCGGTAATTTTTTAGTTAAAACCCAAATTAAAAATAAAACCAAAACGGGACTTGTAGAGGAAAGTGTAGCTACTATACCGGCATCTGCATGCTGAAGAGCAACCAGTAATAAGCTCATTCCCAATGCCATTCCTAAAAAACCGCTTATTATTGATTTGAATACTAATTTCATTGTGATTGGGTTTAAAGAAACAAGATATTTATTATTAGACATAAATGTAAAACTAAGCAGTATGGCGGAAACAGAGGTTCTTACTGCTGCGGAAGCAATTGGATCAACACCCAAATCAAGAATGGGTTTCATTATTATCAATCCTATTGCCTGGCACAAAGCAGCTAAAATACCAAATATAATACCCAGATATAAAGATCCTTCAATTGACTCCCATCTATGTGAGTTTTCCTTATTAGTCCCATATGCAATAGCTATAACCACTCCAATAAAAACAGTAAAACATCCTATTAATTCTATTAAAGTCATGTTTTGTTTTAAAAAAAAAATATTTAGCAAAATTGTAAATGGAGCAGCTAAGGCAAATAGAATATTATTTCTTCTTGGGCCAATTTTTTGTAAAGCAATGAATAATAAGGTATCTCCAAAAAAAACTCCAATAACGCCCGAAAGAATGATAATATTTAATAAATCAAGTTCTATCGTTTTCCATGTATCTATTGCTGTAGTGTAAAGAATAAGCATTATTGAAACAAAAAACAGTCTTAAACGATTAAAAACTAAGCCTCCTATAGTACGTGATATGTCCACAGAAATTAAAGAAGAAATGGACCAGCACAATGCCGCTAATATAGCTAAAAAATAATAATATATCATTAATTGGGCAGCTTAAAAAATATCAATGATATTTTTAATAGGATAAAGAAGTAGTTCTCCTAACGGTGATTTTTTTATTAAGTTGGTAGATCGAAAAAAGGCATATATAATTAATATCCATAAATAAATTCCAAACACAAAATTTAAATAAGATACAATTTTTTTGAATTTATTATAATAATACATACCATGAAACCTAAGTATTGGAACAAAGGTAAGGAGTTTTTATCAAAAAAAGATAAAGTTTTGAAGAGTATTATAGACACCTTTCCAAATGAACATTTATTGTTGAATACCAACTATTATCATTCGTTAATAAATTCAATCATAGGTCAACAGATATCTGTGGGAGCAGCCAGTTCGGTTAGGAAAAAGTTCTTCACTTTAAGCAGAAATATAACCCCAAACAACGTATTGAAGATCAAGGATACCTCAATGAAAAAATGTGGATTGTCCAGACAAAAAACTCTTTATATTAAGAATATTTCACATTTTTTTATTTATAAAAAAAATTTTATTAAAAATATTACTTCTTTTAGTGAAATTGAAATTATCAATAATTTAATTTCAATAAAAGGAGTAGGCCAATGGACGGCTCATATGTTTTTAATATTTAGTATAGGAAGCCCAGATATTTTTCCCAAGGGAGACCTTGGTTTTATTAAGGCAATTTCTAGATCCTATAAAAAAAATATTCCTATTAGTGAAGATTATTTAAATTCATTGCAAAAAAAATGGTCTCCTTATAATTCTATGGCAACATGGTATTTGTGGAGATCTTTGGATCCCTTACCAATTAATTATTGATATTAGCCCCATGCTTAATCCACAAATTAATTTTTATTCTTTCACTATCAGTTAGCCCTGTTAAATTTCCAGGCGGCATTATATCTGTATCGATTGTTTGTGCTTTAATCTTTTTAATATTTTTTAATATATCTTGTGGCGTATCAAAAATAATGCCTAGGGGAGGATCTTCGAAACCTTCAAAAGTAGGTTTGGTATTATGACACACACCGCACCTATATTTAATGATGTTGTTAACTTCACTAAAAGATACTTGCACATCCAATGAAGTAGAATTTTCTGTTACCTGTATTTTTGGAAGTGAAGTATACAACATCAAGATTATCATCCCAGAAGCGGCTATTGGAAGTATCCATGGCTTATACTGCTTCTTGTTTCTGAGATTAAAATAGTGCCTTACACTTGCACCTATGATGGAAATAAAAAATAAAATTGCCCAATTATATTTATGGCCATAAGTAAAAGGATAATGTGAACTCACCATAATAAATAGTACAGGTAAGGTCATATAATTGTTATGAATTGATCTAGTTTTCGCACTAAATCCCTGTTGCAAATCAGGTTTTTCATTTGACAAGGCGGCACTAACCATATTTTTTTGTGAAGGAATAATAACGCGGAATACGTTGGCTGCCATTATTGTCCCTATACTTGCGCCTACATGGATATATGCAGCCCTAGATCCAAAAATCTTTGTTAGAAAATAACTTGCAATCAGTACAATTATTAAACACGTAATTGAAAACAATGTTGTATGGTTAATCAATTTGGAATTACATAAAAAATCATAAACAAACCACGAACCAAGTAAAAAAAGTACGGAGATAGCGATTGCGGTTATCGGACTGATGTCACTGATGTTTTTATCAATAAGTAAACCTTCTGCGTTTAGATAATAGACAATAATTAAAAGAACAAAACCACTTATCCAAGTAGTATAAGCTTCCCATTTAAACCAATGTAATTCTTTGGGAAATTCCTTTGGTGGGCCCTTTAGCTTGCTAATATTATAAAATCCTCCAGAATGAACAGACCAAAGTTCACCTTCTAGATCTTCTTTACTTGTGGTTCGATCAAGTCTGCTATCAAGCCAGTTAAAATAGAATGACGTTCCAATCCAAGCTATACCAACAACAATATGTATCCACCTGACAATAAGATCCAACCAGTCTAAGAAGAAGGGGTAGAGTGAAAATATTACGTCCATTTAATATACTGTTTTATCTGTTTTCACTTCCCATTCCTCGAAAGCTTTAATGGCTTCTTTTTCGTTAATTTGCTCTAATAGAATTTTTCTTTTGTTGGGATCAAGTGATAGTTCATCATAAATATAACTATCATCAAAGCCAATTTTGGCTGCATCCTTTCGATTGTTACCATAGTATATTTTATCAATATGTGACCAATAAATTGCACTTAGGCACATGGGGCAGGGCTCGCAACTAGTAAACATTTGAGTGCCCTTAAGGTTGAAAGTATTGAGTTTGTTGCACGCATTTCTAATAGATACAATTTCTGCATGCGCCGTAGGATCATTCTTATTTGTTACTTCATTAAATCCTTCGGAAATTATTTCATTATTTTTTACAATTACGCATCCAAAAGGCCCCCCGTCTTCTTTTAAACTTATCATAGACAATTCTATAGCCCTCAACATAAAATTTTTTGATATATTATGCATTTATCTTTTTAAGATTGTTTTTATTTTCCTGATGTAAAGAGGAAGTATTAGAAGATCTATGTTCCAGTAGTCTCCCTATGATTGATATAGCTATTTCACCAGGTTTTTTGCTAGTGATTTTCTTTATTCCTACTGGGCATTCTATTTGACTGATTTTTGTTTGATTATGTCCAAGTTTAATTAACCGATTACTGAATCTCTTCATTTTGGTTTTAGAACCAATCAAACCCAAGAATTTAAAAGAATTAAAATTTAAAATTTCGTTAATTATTTTAAAATCATAATCATGGCTATGTGTTAGAATTATATAGTAAGATTCTTTGGGTAAATTTTTGATGAGCATCCACGGAGAATTAGCATAAATCAGGGTAACTTTTTTTACTTTTTGCATTTTTAAGTAATCATTTCTTGAATCTATTAAATGTACGTTAAAATCTAAATCTGTTGATCTAGATGACAATTCTTGACCTATGTGTCCCGCACCAAAAATAAATAAATTATCTAATTTAAA
>PTLB01000048.1 GCA_002938255.1 Alphaproteobacteria bacterium MarineAlpha5_Bin3
ATTCCATTAGTACAAATAAGAAAAGATAATAAAAATAATCTAAAAACTGCTTGTTATATTTCTGGATATAGAGGATCACCTTTAGGTGGATATGATCAGCAAATATTAAAAAATCTTGATTATTTAAATGCTAATAATATTCAATTTCAACCAGGTATAAATGAAGAATTAGCAGCTACTTCATTATGGGGAACACAACAATCTAACTTACGAGGAGAAGGTAAATATGATGGAGTTTTTGGAATTTGGTATGGTAAAGGACCGGGAGTTGATAGGGCAGGAGATGCTTTAAAACATGTTAATCTTGCGGGAACATCTAAATATGGAGGAGTTCTTGCACTCATGGGAGATGATCATATTTGTGAATCATCAACAACTTCTCATCAAAGTGAATTTGCAATGATTGATGCAATGATTCCTTTTTTCAATCCAAGTGGCGTACAAGAAATACTTGACTATGGATCATACGGCATTCATTTGTCGAGACAAAGTGGTTGCTGGATAGGAATAAAATGCGTTCATGATAATGTCAGTTCAGGGGCTACTGTAGATTTAAATGAAAATAGACATTCAATAAAGGATGTTAATAGTAAAATCTTACCTGACGAAGGTTTAAATATTCGATTAAATGATTCTCCGCAAGCTAAAGAACATCGTTTGCATTATCATAAAATTAAAGTTGTAAAGGAGTTTTGTAAAATAAACAAATTAAATGAGATTAAATATAACTTTCCTAATTCTAAAATTGGAATTGTTACTACGGGTAAATCATATTTAGATACAAAATTAGCATTTGAAAAAATTGGAATAGATAAAAATTTATCAAAACAAATTGGAATCAAATTTCTAAAAATAGCAATGCCTTGGCCTTTAGAAAATACTATTATTGAAGAATTTTCTCAAGGATTAGAGAAGATTATTGTTGTAGAAGAAAAAAGATCTTTAATTGAAACCCAGATAAAAGAGATACTTTTTAATACTAATAAAAATATTAAAATTATCGGGAAATTAGACGAAGAAAATAATGATTTATTTCTTTCTTCAGGATCTTTAGATCCAGGTATTATAGCTATAAAATTATACAAACATATAAGTCAAATTCATTCATCTGAAAAAATTCAAAATAACATCAATAATCTTAAAAATTTACTTAAGAACAATAATAATGTTCTTAATATTGAAAGAACTCCATATTTTTGTTCCGGATGTCCGCACAATACCTCAACAAAGATCCCAGAAAATACAAGAGCTATTACTGGTATTAGCTGCGCTTATCTAGTTCAGAATATGGAAAGAAATAATGAAGGTTTTACGCAGATGGGTTCTGAAGGGGCTAGCTGGGTTGGTGAATCTGTTTTTAGTAATACAGACCATATTTTTCAAAATATGGGAGATGGAACGTATATTCATTCAGGCATTTTATCTATCAGACATGCTGTGGCAGCCAAAACAAAAATGACATTTAAAATTCTATATAACGATGCTGTTGCTTTAACAGGGGGGCAGGCTCTTGATGGATTACCAACTGTTGCGCAAATGTCTAGACAACTTGAATCAGAAGGAGTTAAAAAAATAGCAATTATTACAGATGAACCAAATAAATATAAATCAAGAGATAAATTTTCTAATAATTCAAAAGTATATGATAGAAAAGAAATAATTGATGTTCAAATAAAGCTCAGTCAAATTAATGATACTACGGCTATAATTTATGATCAAACATGTGCTGCTGAAAAAAGACGTAGGATAAAAAAATCTATATTACCTGAGCCAAATAAAAAAATATTTATAAATGAAAAAGTATGTGAAGGGTGTGGAGATTGCGGAATACAATCAAATTGCATTTCAATTGTTCCGGTAGAAACGGAATATGGACGCAAAAGACAAATAGATCAATCTAATTGTAATAAAGATTATTCGTGTGTAGATGGATTTTGCCCAAGCTTTGTGTCAGTTGTAGGAGATGTTAAATTAAAAACAAATGTTAATAATTCACTAATAGAAAGAATAAATTCAACTATTTCTGAACCAATTTTACCTGAAATTCAACAATCATATGGGATTATGATAGCAGGAATTGGAGGTACAGGTGTAGTAACAATTGGAGCTATACTAGCTACAGCGGCGCAAATAGATGGTAAAGGATCAGGTGTTCTTGACATGACGGGTCTTGCCCAAAAAGGCGGGGCAGTTAAAAGTTTTTTAAGAATTTTTAATGATCCAAAGGAAATAAGTACAATAAGACTTTCATATGGTGATACCAATTTATTAATGGGCTTTGACTTACTTGTAGCCAATGATGCAGAAGTATTAAAAACCTTGGATAAACAAAAAACAAAATCAATTATTAATTCCGATGAAATAATGACTGGAGAATTTACAAGAGATAAAAATTTTTTCCTTCCATTTGATAAAATGAAAGAAAATTTAATAAATATTCTCGGTAAAAATAATATTGATTTTATGCCTTCAAATACGATTACAAACAAAATATTAGGAGATTCTATTTTATCTAATATGTTTATTGTTGGAAACGCTTATCAATCAGGATTCATTCCTATTAAAGCAAATGCTATTGAACAAGCAATACAGTTAAATGGCGTTAGTATTGATGAAAATATTCATGCTTTTAGATTAGGGAGACATTCAATAAATATGAAAGAGGAAATACTAAATCTAATTAATGAAAAAGAAAAAGTAATAACTGACTTTGATGAAAAATTTGTTGATCGATATAATTTTCTTATAAAATATCAAAATAAAAAATATGCTGATAAATATAAGGAATTAGTTGATTATGTTAAAAAGTGTGAGGAAAAGATCAGCGTTGACATAAAAAATTTTTCCAATGCTGTTGCAATTAATTATTTTAAATTAATGTCATATAAAGATGAATATGAAGTTGCCAGACTTTATTCGGATAATGAATTTATAAATAAAATTAATGAAACTTTTGAAGGTAATTTTAAAATTAATTATCATTTATCTCCTCCCATTTTTTGCACAAAAGACAAAGTTACTGGTTATCCTTTAAAAATTAATTTTGGCTCTTGGATTATGATTTTATTTAAATTCATTAGCATGTTTAAGTTTTTAAGAGGAACTTATTTTGATCTCTTTGGATATTTTGAGGAAAGAAAAATTGAAAGATTGCTTATTAATAATTATAAAGACCGAATTCTAGAAATTTGCTCTAAATTAACCATAGAAAATTATGCATTAGCTGTTGAAATTGCATCTACCCCTGATCAAATTAGAGGTTTCGGTTACATAAAGGAAAAAAATATTGAGATTGCTAAACGATGTGAAGATAAGTTAATGACCGCTTTTAATGGATAAATCCAAAATAATTTCAGCTTATATTTTTTTAATATTTGCAACCGCCCTTTGGGGAGGTAATATCATTGCAGCTAAAATTGCTAGCATTATTACTTTAGAGCCCATTAAGCTTAGTTTTTATCGCAATCTTGTTGTTTTAATAATATTACTACCACTCGTATTTAATAGAATAAAACTCATATATGAGATTTTCAAAAAAAATTGGAAAATAATTATAATTTTATCTATTCTTAGCGTTTCCATATTTAACACTTTTATGAATATTGCGCTTACTACTTCTTCTGTAGTCAGTTCATCTTTGATGCCTTCATTTGCACCTTCAATGATTATTATTTTATCTTTAATCATTTACAATTCAAAAATTTCTTACCTTCAATTTACCGGAGTTATTATTTCTTTTATAGGTTTTGTAAATATTATTATTAGAGGAGATATTCTAAATTTAGGTTCTTTAAATTTTGTTGTGGGGGATATTTGGATGCTCGGATGCGTTTCTTGTTGGGCATTTTATTCGGTAATGATAAAAAAAATACCAAAAGAAATTGATAATATTAGTTTTTTATTTTTAATTTTTTTTATTGGCAATATTTTTGTTATACCCTTCTACATTTTTGAATCTATAATTAATCAATCATTTACAATAAATGAACAATATGGCTTTTTACTTGTTTTATATGTCGGTATTGGTCCAGCCTTAGTTTCCTATTTATTATGGATTAAAGCCATTAAAATTATAGGAGTTAATAATTCAGGTTTGTTTTTAAGCTTAATTCCTATATTTAGCAGTTTGATTTCAATAATATTTCTTAAAGAAAAATTGGAATTATTTCATGTTGTGGGAGCATTACTGATATTTACAGGTATATATTTAGTTATAAGAAAAAGTAACAATGGACAAAATTAAAAAATCTGCAACAGAATGGAAGAGCTCGCTTGATGAGAAAACGTACAATATTACGAGGAAATCAGAAACTGAAAAGCCTTATACTGGTAAATATCTTCATGAAAAAACAAAAGGTATTTACAGTTGTACTTGTTGCGGGAATCAATTGTTTTCTAGCGATACAAAATTTGATTCAGGTTCAGGCTGGCCAAGTTTTTTTCAAACTATAAACAACAAAAATGTACTCGAAGTCCAAGATAACTCCCATGGCATGATTAGAACTGAAGTTATCTGTGCTTCATGTGATTCACATTTAGGGCATCTTTTCAATGATGGACCTAACATAACAGGATTAAGATATTGTATAAATTCTTTATCCTTAAAATTAAAAAAAATTGAATAATTCTAGTTTAACTATTTTTTTTTCTTCAATAGGACATGCATTTATGCATATGTTTGCTGCTTTTTATTTTGTTATTATTCTTTCACTCGAACAAGAATGGAACTTTACCTATAACGAATTGATTTCTCTTTGGACTCTTGGAGCACTATTAATCGGTTTAGGCGCATTACCTGCAGGATGGTTAAGCGATAAATGGAGCCGCTCTTTTATGATGGTTATTATGTTTTTTGGTATGGGTTTTTCTTCAATTTTATGCGGCCTAAGTAATGAAAAATTTTTATTATTTCTAGGGCTTTCTTTACTTGGTTTATCATGTTCAATTTATCATCCAGTTGGAATAGCTTGGGTTGTTAATTCTTCAGATAAAAAAGGAAGAGCACTTGGCATCAATGGAATTTTTGGAGGGATAGGGATAGGTTCAGGTGCCTTTATAGCAGGTTTATTAATAAAGTATTTCGATTGGAAAGTTGCCTTTATATTACCTGGGATTGTTTCAATATTTGTTGGAATAATTCTTTTTATTTTTATTATTAATAAACATATATCTTTTCAAAATATTAAATCTGAAAACCTGCATCATAGTAATTCATCTAATGATTTAATTTTAATAGCAAGTATTATGTTGTTTTCAATGTTTGCATTAGGCTTAACATTTCAAATAATGCAAACTTCCATTCCAAAAGTTTTTGATATTAGGATCCAAAATTTATCTACATTCGCAATAGGAGCCATTATAGGGGCTGTTTACGGTATAGCTGGTTTAATGACTCTTGTAGGGGGAATAATGGCAGATAAATTTTCATTAAAAAAAATATATGTCATTGGTATCGCTGCACAAGTTCCTTGTTTTTTCTGTATTGCATATTTTACTGGTTTACCATTAATTATTGTTTGTTTACTTGCAGCGATGTTTAATTCTAGCATTTTACCAACTGAAAATATTTTACTGGCTAAATTTACTCCTGAAAAACATCATGGATTAATTTATGGTTTTAAATTTATAATTGCTTTTGGATCAGCTCCTATTGCAGTTTTTTTAATTTCAAAAATTTATGAACAAACACAGGAATTTACAAATCTTTTTTACATCACCACTACTTTAATGATACTTGTTACTTTTGCAGTACTATTTTTACCTATTAATAATGAAAAACTAAATTTTCCTAATTAGGATTCTTTTTTATATAATTTAAAAAATTCAAAACACTGTCATATTGATCATCTGGCAAATCTTTGTAAGACATATCAAATTTATTTTTAATTTCTAAAGCTACATGAGCATACGAATTTCTACCTTTAGGATGATTAGGATGATCAGGAAGTTTATTTTTTAAAAAATCTCCTACTTTTAAAATTTCACTCCATAATTTTTTTGTATTTTCAGGATTCACCTAACTTACTGCAAGAGCCCCCATGGGATCCCAAGGCTCAAGATTATGAGGTTCTCTGTTAAAAATTTCTAATGTTTTGTTAGATAAATATTTTTTATCAACAACAACTTCATAATTATATTCATCAAACCAGCTGTCACTCATAAGATAATATCCTTTATCACCGTTCTTGTCCCCCCAGCTATTTTCTACTCTCCATTTTGTCGGGGTATTTCTTTTCAGATCCACACCGGTAAAAAGCATAGCATGTGTCATTGCGCTATCGCCATATTCTAAACGGGAAGCTTTATTCATTTTAAATTTTGTATCAAAAAGCTTTTCGTAATCATATAAATCCATATCCATTATTCCTAATTCCCTATTAAACATCTTCCCTACATCACAACCAAACCAAACTGCCTCATCATTTTTTATTGATTTTATTGCTGCTTTTTTTAATTCATTAATTTCTACATTGGCATATTTAATAATATTGCCACCAACTACATTTCCAAGGAAATCTATAGTATATAGTTCATTCATTTTTTTGTTAGACATAGGTGCATTTATTAAACATACTTTATTTTTTAATTTTACCTTGGTAAATTTACGATAAAAATTAAGAGGATCTACATTATTAAATCTAGTAAATTTGTTGTTCTTATCTTTTATTGACCAATCAAATTTTGTCGGAGGATTGCCTAAAAACATACAGAGCAGTGAGTATATTACAGACATCATTTCTTCTTTCTTACTTCTCAACTGTTTTATTGTAGTTCTAGGTTTTTTTGATTTCCTTAAAATAAAGGCACACTCTCTTAATTTATGAGTTAAAAAATAGTTCATCATACTAGATTTACTACTATGATTTGTTTCAGGCATGACTGATTTGGGAACCAAGCCATATTTTTCAATTAAGTTTACAAACATATCCCATTGACCTCCATCTTGAACAGGAGCCTGCAAAAGATGCATCATTAGACGACTATCGTAATTTTGATCAAGGGTTTTTAAAATATTTTCTAAGAAGTAATTTGCCTTTTCTAATTTGTCCCAGAACATAAAATAATTTTGAGAAAACTCAAAATTAGATAAGTTATAATTTTTAACAATTTCTAATCTAAGAAGATTTAAACCTGCAAAACCCCAGCATCTTCCTGAAGATTTTTGATTTGTTACAGGTAATTGCTTTGAAATTGTATTAGAAA